>JABMQN010000017.1 GCA_013203045.1 Chloroflexota bacterium | reverse complement strand
CCAAAGAATTCCACTTTCAGGTCTGCTTTGGGAGGCACGTTTATCTATACATTCCCCTACGAAAGATATCCGTTCGTTTGGTCTTTCAGGGACAGGAAATCTTACTTCGTCCCAACCCAGCCCCCCCCACAACGGGCAAGTCAGCCCAAGCTTGATTAAGCAACCTGAAAGCGATTGCTATCGTATGGGTTGAGGATGCAATAAGTCCCTTGAAAATACTGGTATTAGCTACTGCCTCATCCAAATGAAATGGCTGAGGATCCCACTGTTCTGCATATCGGATTATTTGGTCTTTATCCACGACAAAATCACCCGACTTTCTCTTTTCCCCAATTCGAATGTCTTCGTAGTAGCTGATCATCATGAAATGTGCCTCTTCGACAACAATCGCATGCGTAGATATGGCCTTTGTTTTAAAACTGCATCATGCTCATTTCTCAGTCAGTGCGGCAAAACATGGTCACATGATTGTCAGTGAAGTTCAGGAAAACCCATCTTCCACGAATCAATGTAATTCTGCCCATATGTCTGTATCCAATCGCTCATTATTTGTGACATAGGAAGGTCTCCAAATGATCCATGATGGTGAAGATATTCAATATGCGGCTTTCCATCGACACCACGTGGATGCAGCATAGCATCGTTTTCGCCGTCGAATTCCACCGGGATGATCCCATATTCACTACACATTCTCGTGTTAAAAGACGGTGTCGCTTTTACCCACCGTCCATTTATGAAAAGCTCAGCAAATCCGTGGTAGAGAAAAACATCAGTCCCTTGAAATTCGACAAGTTTCTTAGGGAATAAGAAGCCCCTGATATCGGCGAATCCCAATCGGGAAGGAATATTTACAGCACGTGCAAGAGCGGCGAGCAAGGCAGATTTCTGAATACAGAACCCAAATTTGTTTTCGAGGGTAGAGCTTGCAACAATAGGAAATAAGGGGGTGTATATGTTGTACTCGATCTCATCGCGGACAAAGTAGAAAATACTCTTTGCTTTCTCGAGTTCGTTGGTTTGCCCTTCGATAAGGCTGTGTGCTCTTTCTCGTACAGCTGGATTATCGCTATCAATAACCGCTGTCGACTTCAAGTATTCTTCCATTTCCATATCAATCAGAACCTTTAAACTGATTCCTCTTGACGAAGTTCATCCCGATATGAGTTGATAGAGGGACAATCGCTCGGTCCAGGACAATCTGATGCGAGATGATGTTCGTCACTACCAATGCCAAGCCATGCCAGCCACTTGGCAATCCCCTTCTTGTGAACTCTCCGAATAGGTCCCCAACGTTGGTGATATGCACAAGCTGTGCTCCAGTCTTTGTCGACCTTAATCGTTGCCTCGTGGCCGACTATCGTGCAGTCTATAGTAGTTGCAGTAACCTGCCAATTCGGCCCTATCTCTCCATTGTCAATCTGATTATCGACCATAAAGCAGTTCCCCTAGTCCATATTAGATTAGGTGTTCAAATTCACCGACATACAGATGTTATCCCTTACCTATTAAACTCTATCAATTGAAGTGGATATTCTAAACAACTATCAAATCGAGAATGTTATGTTAGAATATTACTCCCAAGTTCTCTCATCCAAGATTATTTTTCGGTCTTCAGGTATGGTGCCTTTACCCACCCATTCCACTTTATCGAACTTAACTCTGCACGCAGTCGATACGGCTTGCAGAATGTCTTCTGACAGTTTTTCTCGGTCGATATTGTCGGATTCGAGTTCAATTCTCAGTGTGAGATCATCCCGATGCCCCTCACGATTGACCACAGCTTGATAAGCTGCTATTTGTGAATATCGTTGGAGTGCATTACTCAGTTCTTTGGGGTGAACCATCATACCCCTCACTTTAACGGACTCACCCACTCTACCGACAATCCGTACCAGGCGTGGTGATGTTCGTTCACACTGACATGGCTCCTCATTTAGCATTGATAGATCCCCGGTACCAAAGCGGACAAGAGGGCGGGTTTTCTCAAAAGTGGTGATCACCACTTCACCTGTTTCTCCTGGTGGCAGTGGGCGACCTGTTACCGGATCTGTGATCTCGATCAACAATTCCTCAGGTATATGCATACCACATGAACAAGGACACTCATAGGCAATGATACCCAAATCAGCTGTGGCATAGGATTCCGATACCCGGATACCGTAAACATTCACTAATTTATTGCGTATAGTCTGAGGCAGCATCTCAGCACCTAATAACGCAGTCTGGACGGCAAAATCAGAGCGAAAATCGTAACCGGATTTCTCGGCCTTCTCAATCAAAGTCATGAGGAAGCTTGGAGTACCAATGAATCCAGTGATATCAAGATCGTGGAGTATCTGTAGTTGAAGATCAGTGTTACCTACACCTGATGGAATAACGATTACTCCGAGGTTGGAAAGAGCTTGGTGAGTAAGCAGACCGGCAGGAACAAGATGATACGAAAATGTGTTAAGTACTAAATCACCAGCGCGAAAGCCCATAGCGTAGAGTCCCTTTTCCTGCCTAATATATACTTCTTCCCCGAAAGGATCGTAAATTGGTCCTGGAGATATGAAAACAGAACTGATGTTTTCCCGTGGAACACCTAGCAGCCCGCCGAAAGGTGGATATTGACTTTGTAGCACAGGCAAATCGTCTTTCTTAGTTACGGGAATCTTTTCCAGATCATTCACGCCCTTGATGTCAGAAGGTGAAATGCCTACGCTAATCATTTTGTCCCTGATGGCTGACGCATTCTCATATGCGTACTCCACTACCCATTTGACATTCTCGTCATAATATTTTGATCTTTCGTCGGGAAGCATTGTCTCACTTGCTACGTCGAAAATGTCCATTTACTTCTCTCCTATTCCGTGTCAAATCATTTGACCAAGTAACCGAACAGGCTCTTGTTGAATTATATAATACGTCACCGTACGACGCACCTGCCTTTTGTGGGTATCAACCCCGGCTTCGTTGTTCTTGGATTTGTATACTTCCAGGAATTGATTCAATTTGTCACCAATGCACATTTTGAGATCGGCCGGATTAAGACTGAGGTAGGTGGCCTGAAGTTGGAGTTCACCTAAGTTACCACCTTTTCCTTCTTCGGTAATGCTTGACTTCACGGTAGCTCTTTCTTTGGCCTAATTCGCTTAGTCCGATATAGAATTCCTTGATATCCTCATTATTTATGAGTTGCTCGGCACTACCCTCGAACACGATTCTACCAGTCTCCATAATATATCCATAATCGGCAATCTCTAAGGTTGCCTTGGCATTTTGTTCCACGAGCAGGAATGAGGTTCCCTCTTCTGTTTGGATCATCTTCACTTTCTTCAGTATTTCGTCAGCAAGCATAGGTGCCAAACCCAGTGAAGGCTCATCGAGGAGTATCAGCTGCGGTTTTGCCATAAGGGCACGGCCTATGACTAGCATTTGCTGCTCCCCACCAGACAGATAACCGCTAGTACGTTTCTTTAAGTCATTTAACCTGGGGAATAGTTCATAGACCATATCGATGTCTCTTTTGACTGCATGATCTTTCCTTATGTGAGCACCCGTTTTTAAATTGTCTTCGGTTGTGAGGTGCCTGAAGAGGCGCCTCCCTTCAAGCACCTGCACAACACCCAATCCCACGATTTCTTCAGGCCGCATCCTGTCTATCCTTCTATTATCCCAATTTATGTGGCCATCAGTAATTACTCCTAGCTCCGCCTTGAGGAGGCCCGATATCGCTTTGAGGATAGTGGTTTTCCCAGCACCATTAGCCCCTAACAGGCATACTATCTGCCTATCTGGAACTTCAAACGAAATCCCTTTGATAACCAGAATGACCTTGCTATATATTACCTCTACACCATTGACCGTGAGCATTACACGCTTATCCCTCAGTGTGGAGTCACACTGAAATGTACTCAAAGAACGCAAACAAACATATCCGACTATTGTTACTTTGAAGAAAAGTGATTATTCACCGGCTAACTCTTCGGCAATGGCCTTTCCCTCTGTTTGGTAGTATTCCTTGTATGCCATTGTGTCCGGGCACTTGATAAAGTCATCAATCCATTTTATCTGAGTGCCTTGAATCTGTACCGGCCTCACATGGTTCTGTCCATAGTATCCATGCTCCACGCCGAGGTTTATGGGTGGCAAGATACCCTCTGTATCGAAGTTTTCGATGCGATTAATTCCGAATTGCCATACTTTTTCGGGTGACAGTTCATCGAATGGTACTTCTTCCATGGCCAACCTCACTGCTTCTACCATTGTCATAACAGATGCAATCCCAAGTGCATACTGGTCGGTCTCCATGGGACTTCCCCGATATTCAGTTTGCAGATCACGCATGAATTTCACACCTCGGTCATCATCTGCGTAAAAACCTGCCCAAAGCATTCCTATCCAACCGTCGCATGCTTCAGGTGCCATATCGAGAAGTGCAGAAGGACCCATAGGTGCGGGTGAAGCAATCGTTAGTTCTATATCCAATTTCTGCATATCTCGAGCAATCACTGCTGCTGTCGGAGCAATAACTTGGGCATATATAAAGTCAGCATCAGCGTTCTGGATCTTGATGAGATTTGCAGTGGTATCCACAGGAACTGCATCCACGACTTCCTTTGCCACCACATCCACGCCCCTACTCTCAATGAAATCAAGGATCTCGCTTCCAAGCGCACTCTTTCCGTAGGCATTGTCGAGCGCTATGATGGCAAGCTTCGGCTGACTTGGCTTATCCCAAGTCTGTAGAAACCAGTCCACATACGCCCCTAGCACATCTTCGTAATATGGGAACATCGAGTAGCCTGTCCTCTGTGGGTCAATCACCATGTTGGATGACGAAAAACAAAACAGCGGGATCTTTTCTTTCTCCGCTTTAGGCAACAAAGCACCATACGCACTTGAGTACAAGGAGCCATGGATTAGCGACCCATCTGCCTTGGCTTTCTCGAAGAAGGATAACTCTGTGGTTACTTCCATTTTGTCGTCGACCCAGAGCATTTCGAGGGGATGGGAAATCCCGTTCGTATCCTTTAGCCCACCATTATCGTTGATGAACTTGATATAGTCTTCATAGGCTTCAAATATTTCCTTGTGCTGTGAAGCATATGGGCCAGTCAGTGCAAAGGTTTGAGATATCTTCACCGGTTTGCCAAGGTCGGTCGGCGTTTGGTCTTCCTCCTGCGCCGTTTCCTCCTGCGCCGTTTCGTCGTCATCACCGCATGCTCCTATTGCTGGCAATAAAAGCAACGAGCCCAATAACACAAACAGCAGCATAGCCCGCTTGATCGAAATATTCATTTTTTAACCTCCTCATTAAGATTTTAACTTGGTTTTTAAAAAATCCCTTTACTTATATCATTAATTTCACCTCCCTATGTCCAGTATGAGAAAGGCCATAGTCTGTATGATGCCTTCAGAAGTTGCCAACGATGGGACAAGCCACGTGGTTCATAAATGATGAATATTCCAACTATAGCGGTGAAAACCAGGAGTCCTAAGGCTGCGCTCATTTGACCTGCCAATGACGGAAATAAGTTGCCTAGCGCGGGACTTATATGAATATTTGTAATCTCATCAATGAGCCTTACAAATATTGAGCCAAAAATTGCCCCATTAATGCTACCCATTCCCCCCACTATTAATATACCTAGTAACCAGATAGCCTGCGTAAGACCATAGTGCTCTGGATGAGCAAACTGAAGATGGTAAACAAGAAGAGAGCCAGCGATCCCAGCATAGAAAGCAGAGATAGAAAAAGCGAGGAGTTTATAGGTAAAAGGATTGACCCCCATTACCTTCGCAGCTAAATCGTTGTCCCTTATCGCAATAAATGCCCAACCTACCTTTGTCCTGACTATGTTCTTGGCGAAAACAGTCATAACAATCGTCACGCCGATGACAAGCATATAGAAGCTCTGGGGTGAGTCGAAAATGATGCTGCCTATCCGAGGCCGCTCTATGTATATTCCTATTGACCCTCCTGTAAATTCTAATGAAATAATCAGATATATGATCACAAAATGAGCTGCAAGAGTTGTGATGGCCAGATAAAACCCTTTTACGCGCACGGCTGGTATAGCAAAAATAAAACCTACAGCAGTTGCCATTAGTCCGGCCATAGGCAGACATGCCAAAAATGGCCACCCTGCTTTACTTGATAATATGGCCGTTGTATACGCACCTACTGCCATAAAAGCAGCTTGGCCTAGTGAGATCTGACCGCAATAGCCTGTCAATATGTTAAGCCCCTGTACACTAATTACTGTGATGGCGACATATATTAAAAAGTTGATCCAGTAATCGCTTGCCAACGGCCCGTAATATGGCACTACTGCGAGTATGCCAACGAGGATTATCAAGAGTCCCCATTGCGTGCGCGTGCGTACAATTGCCTCGTCTTTGGTATAAGACGCATTGAATGTGCCAGCGGGTTTGTTAAACATCTTTACCGTACTCCAGTGATCATATTCTTTCTATACGCTTCTGTCCGAAAAGGCCGTGGGGTCTCACTACTAATATGAAAAGGGCTAAAATATAGGGAAAAACGTTTCTTAGCCCACCTCCAACGAGACCCCAGTCACTCACAACAGGGTCGAGGTAACCAACGGCCATATTCTCGGCTATACCCACTATGACTCCTCCTATAATGGCCCCTTGGATTGAATCCAGACCCCCGATCAAAACCACTGGAAGCACTTTCAATCCCAAATGACTCAACTCAATACTGACACCGGAACCCGACGCCAACAGAATGCCGCCAAGAGCACCAACGACTGCAGCTATCAGCCAAGAATGGTCAAAAACATTGATTATCTTAATTCCTACGCTCTGCGCGGCTTGCTGATCCTCAGCTACTGCTCGCATTGCTCGCCCGCCTTTGGTCTTCTGGAAATAAAGGGCAAATGCAACAACCGCGAGCACCGAGAGCGCAAAGGCCCATATTGACTGCTCTGAGACGACTGCCCCAGCAATATGGTAATAACTATGACCAAAAATACTAAGCCCCTCGGTCTCGGCTCCCCAAGCGAGTATGGCGATGCCTCTCAAGCCGATCGAAAGTACGATAGTCATCATGATGACTGACAGAAGTGGCTGCCCCACGAGAGGCCGTATGGCCACTCGACTTATTACGATACCCATTACTCCTGAAACAGCAAAAGTGAAAAGGAAAGCGAGAGCTATGTTTAGATGAAGTACGTTAATACCGGTGTAACAAATGTAGGCTCCTAACATTACAAGTTCCCCTTGTGCCAAATTGAGTATCCCCGACGACTTGTACACCAATACAAATCCGAGTGCTATTAAACCGTACACGGTTCCCACGAGGACACCTGATATCAGCAATTGGATGAACATATCCATAATGCCATGCTCCTTAACTTACAGACTCAATCTTAATACGAGTGGTCACCAACTTCGTCCTTCCATCCCGATACTTGACTTCCGTTTGCATGTTGCACTCTTTGTCATCAGAATATAAGGCCGTTATCAAACCGCTGTAAAGCTTTGCAGCATAATCCCTTCGCAATTTCTGGGTACGGGTTAGCTCAGCATCGTCAGCATCCAGTTCCTTGTGCAAGTTAACAAATCGCATTACCCGATTATTTTGAGGCAAATTTGAGTTGATTCCCATGATCTCTGATCTCATTAGGTCGTAAACCTCCTGTTTCTGCGAGAGGTCAGCTAACGTCGAATATATTACGTGTGTGCGGTCTGCCCATCTCGAAACTGTCTCGAAATCAATGCTGACAATTGCTGCAACATAGCTTCTTTGTCCTCCACCTACAACCATCGCCTCCCTTATATAGGGGCTGAACCTCAACCTACCTTCGATATAAGAAGGTGAGAACTTACCTCCATTTGGCAGGTCCGTCATGTCAGATAGTCTATCTATCACTACGAAATGGCCATCTTCTTTGAAGTATCCAGCATCGCCTGTTTTGACCCAACCGCCAGTGAACCTTTCATGCACTCCATT
Organism: Chloroflexota bacterium; assembly: GCA_013203045.1. GTDB lineage: Bacteria > Chloroflexota > Dehalococcoidia > SZUA-161 > SpSt-899 > JABMQN01. Next base: position 8,468 of record JABMQN010000017.1, on the reverse strand, counting down.
AGGCCCCTGCCAATATCCACTCACTGACATATCGCTTCGGACCATTATTTCCCCATTTACTCCCAATCTCAGTTCACCCCCCGGTATGAGTTGACCTACTGTTTCGTAGTCCACATCGTCATTTCTATGGATGCATATCAATCCCGCCTCCGTAGTAGCATAAGCTTGCTTCAAGTTGAGACCGAGGGCAGCTAGGTATCGGAACACGTTTGGTGCAAGGAACCCCCCTGATGTAAACGCAACCCGTACGTGGATTAATCCCAACTTATCCCTGATGGGTCGAAATACCGCCAAATAAGCAAGTCTGTTAAGTGCACGCCAAAAGAGGTTGTTATGCTTATCACGCGCTTGAAGATTGGTTTTTCTCAATGAGATTCGTATTGCAAGTGTGTAAACCCACCTCTTTATGAAGTTGGCATCCATCATAAGTGCTTGAACACGTGATGCTATCATCTCCCAAGCTCGGGGGGGTGCCGCCACCATATTTGGTGCTATCTCTCTGAGATCGATTTGGGCAGTGTCTGGACCCTCGGGAAAATTGATTGTGGTGCCACCAAATAGTGGGCACGCCAAACCATACCACTGTTCAGCCAGCCAAGCAGGCGCAATCTGGGATACGTATTCTCTCGACAGATACGCCGGGTATTGACGGAATGAACAACTGGCGAATGCCAACAGGTTTCTATGACTAACTATGGCCCCTTTCGGCAGACCAGTAGTACCAGAGGTATAAGCCAAGAAACATATGTCCTCGGGACATGTTGCTTCAACGTTGTTTTTGAATGTCTCTTTATTATGTTCTTCGTACTCTAGTCCAAGTTTTTGAACCTCTGCGAAGCTTATTAATTCAGGATTCTTGTATGACCATAGCCCTTTGTTGTCCCAATATATGATCTTCTCAAGGAAAGGTAAGGACTCCGTTAGGCTTAAGAGCTTATCCACCTGTTCTTGGTCTCTCGCAACGGCGAATCTTGCACCTGAGTCCTCCATGATGTATTTGATTTCAGAAACAATGCAATCTGAATAAATGCCTAGTGGTACGCCACCGAGCGCCCCAGCAGCGATGTCTGCCCAGTACCACTCAGGTCCATTGTCGCCTATCATACACACCCTATCACCCCGATTCATACCCAAGACAAGCATACCAAGACCAAAATACTTCACGTTATCATAGTATTCTTTCCATGTATAATGCTTCCAAATGCCCAGATGCTTCTTACGCATCGCAACCTTGTTACCAAAGTCGATGCTATTTTGCATCAATAATTTGGGAATTGTTTTGTCACTCATTACTATCTCGTCAAAAAGTGCGAGGTGTACTAGGATTTCGTACCTAGATACGCTTTCAATACTTCAGGGTTTTGCATTATTTCACTAGGCGAGCCTTCAGCGATTTTGCTCCCGAAGTCAAGTACTATAATTCTGTCAGATATATCCATAATCAAACCCATATCGTGTTCTACCATAACGATTGAGGTTTTTTTAAGTTCTAATATGTCTATAATGAACCTAGCCATATCCTCCTTCTCCTCTACGTTCATTCCCGCCATTGGCTCATCAAGAAGTAAAACCTGGGGCTCGAGTGCGAGTGCCCTGCCGAGTTCCACCCTTTTTCGGTTCCCGTAAGACAGAGATCCTACCTCGACGTTTCTAATAGGTGTCAAATCCAAGAAATCAATTATATCCTCGACCCGCTCTCGGTGTTCAGCAATTTCACTCCGCGCCCTTCCAAAGTAGAATGCCCCGTCAAAGACACCGTGTCGCATAAAGTTGTGCCTGGCTGCCATTAAGTTGTGAACTGTATTAAGTCCCGTGTATAATTCAATGTTTTGGAACGTACGCGCTATGCCCATCCTAGCAATTTTATGGGAAGGGATTTTGGTCAGGTCAACGCCGCGGAATAGTATACTACCTTTATCAGGACGATAAAAACCGTTTATGCAATTTAGCAGACTCGTCTTACCAGCGCCGTTGGGTCCAATAATGGCAAGAATCTCTTGTTCAAAAATTTGGAAGTTGACATCAAGAAGGGCATTCACGCCGCCGAAGCTAAGTGTTATATTTGACCCTCTCAAGGCGATATCGCTCTCCTTCACAGAATCCATCTCGCTGAGCATTATACAATGGAATCAATAACATACGTAAAATCGACATTTAGCCTATAATCAATATAGGCTAAATGTCTCATCTGAGTACGCCGTAAATTAAGTGACCTTCCCCCGAAAACTTGTCCAAGTAAAATGTTAGACCAGGACTGCATTGGACTTGCCCCCATCTTTGGATCAAACCTGCGTAGCTAGCTGAAGAGCCCCCGAGAGACAGAACTGAACACACAGAGCTTCTCCGTCACATCGGTCACAAACGTATACCATCTCCCTAATGTCATCCCACCGTATGGCCCCATGTGGACATTCAGTCACACAGGCTTGGCACCCAGAACAGTGTTCTGGATCAAAAGAAATCGACTTTGTTCTTGCATCTTGAGTAAGTGAGCCTGTCGGACAAGCGTCTATACAATCAGGGGAATCACACAACTGACAGACATGTGGTTCAATTAATGACTGATCATATGCTGTAGTGATTATAATTCTAGCCTGTCGGGGATCACATCTACCCGAATGTCTCAATGAACAGACTATCTCGCAAGTCCGACATCCGGTACACAACCACGGTTCTATTTTTATGGTTACATTCTGCATAATGGTTCCCTATAAGACATGGGACGGTTCATTCCCAAGACCCAGTCTGTTAAGCGTATCTACCTTCGGGACTCCTTCTATATCCCACCCATGCAACTCATAGTACTCATCCAGCATCTTTTGGAATTTCCTTCGGTCTATATACTTCCCGCTCAGGCGTCCTCCTTCTGATTTCTCTTCGAAGTATCGCTTAGGCAATGTATCATGCTCCCGCTTCAGACCTTCGCGGACGTTAAACATCCTTTCTAGGTTTAGCACTCTCTCTGCGCCATTCTCCAAATCTGATTTCGTCACCTCGTATCCTGTCACGGCGTTTACCAGATCAGCGTATTCCTGATAACCAATCATTCCCTCCGGACTTATAAATGTGCGGGTCAGGAATTTGCATACACCCAATGCATCAGGCACAACGAATAATTTCTCAGTAACGGCTACCATTCGGCTCTTTCCTTCGTAACTGTCAGGGTCGGGTGAAACCGTCCCACCATACATCCTTTCCAACACCTCTGCTGGGAGGAACAGACCTTCGGGGATTGGTCGACTTCGCAGATGATCAGCACCTCGTGAAGCAGTAGCAGCGTTTAGGGCGGAGCCTTTAAGTGACCGTTCATCCGTACACACAGACATCCCCTTGACATGCATGAAATAATCGAGGGAGTTATTACCTATTGTCTCTGCGGCCCTGAGCCCATCTTCCGCAAGTAGATTGCCAAATCCTTGCCTCAATGCGATCTTATCCAGTAACTCCAGTAACACTTGTCCATCTCCCCACTTCATCACCAACCCATCTGTCATGGAATCATCGATTATTCCCCTCTGATAAAGCTCCATCGCCCACGCAATCACGTTGCCCACCGAGCCGACATCCATTCCGTATCGATTGCATTGATCTTGAGCCACTAAGACTGTATCGAGGTCGAATGTACCAGTACGTGTCCCCAAGGCCATTAGAGCATAGTACTCCGGGCCTTCAGCCCAGGCACCTTGATGAGGTCCATAAGGCACGCGATAGCCATGGCGACAATGAACCGAACACCCAAAACATGCTACCTTTCTGGTGCTATGCTCATGAACTTGCTCCATTCCGAGCAATTTCCATTCTTCACCCTCCGTTGCCCCACGCTGATGGTTCCGTGTGACAAGCGTCCCTAATCGCTGATGAGCATCAATCAGAAATGGCGTTCCATATTGGCTCAGTACTTTGAAACCCTTACTCTGAAGCATTTTCTCATCTATGGACTGCCGCATTTTGAGCAATTTCTCAGGATCTCGCACTTCGAGACCCTTTGATCCCCTTACAGCTATGGCCTTTAAATTCTTGGATCCCATCACTGCGCCCATCCCAGTTCGACCTGCGGCTTCCTTATAGTGATGCAGAACACAAGCAAAACGAACTAGATTCTCTCCAGCTTGACCTATAGTAACAACCTGTATATCTGGATCACTGAGTTCTTCTTTGATTGCTCTTTGTGTCTCAATGGCATCTAATCCCCATAGATGATTCGCCAATCTGAACTCAATTCGATCATCGGTAATCCAGATATAGGTAGGCTGATGTGCACGTCCCTTGATGACCAAGTGATCAAAACCTGCAAAACGAAGTTCCGGTCCCCAGAAACCACCACTATTGCTATCTCCCAGAAAGCCAGTAAGAGGGGATTTGGCAGATACATTGAACCTAGCTGATGACGGAGCACCACTACCAGTGAGAAGTCCAGCACCAAATATGAGCGGATTTTCTGGACCCAAAGGATCCACTCCCACTGGCGTATGATTCAATAGGAGATACATATTTATACCTCGACCGCCCAAATACAAGCGTTGCATATCCTCCGGAATAGACACGACCTTGGTTTGCATCTGTGTAAGGTCAATATAGGCAATGCTTCTGTTCATCATTTTCTTATTAGACTAGGCGGTTGGGATTTTATTGCTCTGTATATTTAGGTCAATACAAAATTGCTCTTCGAGGGTGTGGATTTAAGAAGAAGTGTGCATTCTGCAAGCATCTGGATGCCGCTGAAAACATAGAAGTTTGTCAACTCGCTTAAAATCGAATATTTCACACAAAACACTCCGTCTTTCTCTATCATCAATCGCATGACAAGTTAGGGCTTTGTGTCGTGATTCCCGCCCGTCCCCGACGAACAACAAGGACGCGCCATATTGACAGACCTGAAGGAGGCGCTTCTGAAGCTCCTCAAGGACTAGCCAGAGTACATAGTGCGAATATGCTTCACGTTTTCCAGTATTCCCACGATGTCGTATGGCCGATATCCAGTCCAAACCTATGCTGCGAATACTGCTCCATGCTCTTTGAAATGATTGAATATTTTGAAGGCTGTGCTAGAGTGAACTGCCATATTTGCAGATATATCATGGCGCAAGTATAATGATTAGTCCATATCGCAGTCAATACGCCAACTCTGCATAGGCAATCTAAGTCAATTACTGCAATTGCAACTAGGCCATTTGCTCATACTTGCCTACTGTTATCTTGGCACACTCACAAGAACACGATTACTATATACTCACCAATTCAGAGTGTTGTGACCTGCCCCCAATAAACTGGTCCAGGTAAGATGTTAGATCTGGAGGCAGACTAGGCCGACCATGGTAGCCCATGTCCGACTCCATTTCAGCCCGGACACCAAAATCAAACCTTCAGACCAGTTACTTGGGGCAAAATCAATTAGTCCTTCAAGATTTCGTTCGATATTACGATTTTTTGTATCTGAGATGTTCCTTCATAAATGGTGAAGACACGAGCATCCCTATACAGGCGTTCCACTGTATAATCCTTGGTAATGCCATATCCGCCATGAATTTGAACAGCTTGGGCCGTGACCCGATTGGCCATCTCGGATGCATATAGCTTGGCCATTGATGCCTGGGAGGAGCACTGCTCTCCCCGGTCCTTCATCGCTGCGGCGTTTAGTACCAGTAGACGAGCGCATTCCACGTCCGTAGCCATTTCGGCAATCATCCAGCGCAATCCCTGAAAATTAGCAATGGGCTGGCCGAATTGTGAGCGCTCTTTGGCATATTTGATGGCAATATCCAAGGCAGCCATGCCGACCCCGAGAGACTGAGCAGCAATCCCGATACGACCGGAATCGAGGCCCGCCATAGCTATTTTGAAACCCTCCTCTTCGCGCCCCAGAAGATTCTCAGCTGGAATACTACAGTTGGAAAAAATAAGATCACAGGTATCCGATGCCCTCAGCCCAATCTTCTCCTCAATGTGACCCACCTCAAATCCCGGCATGTCGGGTGTCACCAGAAAGGCACTGATCCCTTCGTGTCCCTTTGATGTCGGCCGGCGGGCCAGGACAATGAAAAGGCCGGAGGTAGCGCCGCCGGTGATAAACCGTTTGGTACCGTTCAAGAAATAGGTGTCGGTTTCTCGGATAGCCGTGCTCTTCAAGGCGGACGGGTCTGAGCCGGCCTCCGGTTCAGTAAGAGCGAAAGAACCGATAATATCAGCCGCTGCAAGCCTTCTAAGGTACTTCTGCTTCTGTATTTCTGTCCCAAATAGGGCTAGACTGCCACAAACGATGGAATTATGTACGGACATGATCACGGCGGTTGAAGCGCAGGCATAGGCCACTTCGGTCAAGGCAAGGACATAGCTGACGGTATCCAGCTCTTCCCCACCATATTCAGTTGGTACCAGCATTCGCATAAGCCCTAATTCGCCCATCTTTTTCAGGTTATGGGTTGGGTATTGTTTATTGCGGTCGCGTTCAGCAGCGGAAGCTGCCAAGACCTGACGGGAAAATTCGCGAATATTGACCTGAATGAGGAGCTGTTCTTCAGTGAGTTCAAAAGTCATAGTCCGTTTCCTTACCTATGGTTGCTAAATCCTTTTCCTCTTTTCCTGGTATTTAGAATAGTGGACAGGCTCAATACATGTTATTTACGAACGGGTTACTAATCCAGTTTGAACTCCCACTGGCAGCAGCAATCACTGTAATCCTTTCTTGGAGGCACTTTTAATGGCCTGACCTTAATAAGGGGATTGTAGTGATGCGCCGTGGTGTTCAGAATCAATGGTTCGACTTCTTGGCAAATGAGACGCTCTCGCCCAGCACCTTCCCTCTCGATTGCAAACAGAGTTGGGCATGTGTGAAACGTAAGCACAGCATGGTCATCTGTCTTCAGGTCTATCTCGTATTCGAAGCTCCACATCCAGGGACTTGCCTGAATTGCTTTCATCACCGTGGCTATGTCGTCCCCTTGGATGTTCAGTAGACTACTAATGACCTTTTGTTCATATCGCATACCCTTTTCCCAGACTTTCATGTCGCAATCGAATGCCTCATCATTACCCCACTTCCCCATCACAGTGAGGTACCAATACGCATCTATTCGAAACATGTACTCTGAGTAGGTCTTGAGGAGCTTTAAGAGTGTCTCCTTTGAGAATTTGTCATGATGGAATTCAGGATCGTATTTTCCACTGTAGTCTGACACGTCTGCCATTGTGACCTCCTTGTCGTATGGAATGTACTGGTGTTTGTGACTGTCGCGATGGGGAAGCTCCGGATGTTCAGTGCTTGCTCTCGGGAGCTCTTCGGCTATCGCTCATAAGTTGAAAGAAAGTAAACGATTATTCAGATAATGATCAATATTAAGGGGAAACGTCAGATAATAACCCTTTGTCAAGCGCAAGAGCCACAGCTTCAGCGCGGGAACTCGCTGATAGTTTGCTGAATATTACTGCTAGGTGAGCCTGTACTGTCCGTTCGCTGACGCACAGAGCGGAACCTATTTCCTTGTTGGTCAATCCTTTGGATGTGAGTTTCAGTATCTCAGCTTGTCTCCCACTTAGAATGTTCATGCCATTGTACTGGCTAGCAGCTTTGGCAGCATCACGGACATGTTTCATAACTAATGGTGCTAAGCGGGAATCGAATATTATATCACCAAAATGAATCGCTCGTAGGGAATCCGCGAGTTGTATGGTACTTGCTTTTGTTGACAGGCAACCGTCTGCCCCAGCCTCCATAGCTGCCAGAAGTGGTCCCTCTTCCGTACAACAGGTAAGGATGAGTATTCGACTGTGGAGTTGTGAAGCTTTGATTCTCTTGGTAACCTCGATTCCACTAATGCCCAACATTTCAAGGCCTATAATAATGACATCTGGCGCGAGTTCTTCGGCCTTACGAATAACATCCTCCCCGTCATAGGAGATGCCTACGATCTCAAACCACGGTTCGCGTTGAAGTAGTAGCCGAAGACCCTCCGAATAGGTTGGATTGTCTTCACTAGCGATCACCAACTTGATTGTCTCTTCCGGGTTTTCCTGAAATGCTTTCCTTTTCATGGACATCTGCAAATATCGAATGATTCCTAGGGCAATGGCCGTTTCTGGTAAATATATCGTTAAGGATTCAAACAAACAAATTTGGCACGATAAATATAACGGTCTGGTGCTATATCCAACCTCGTTCAAGCGCTTGCGCTACTGCACTGGTACGTGAAACTGCACCGGTCTTAATAAATATGTTATGCAATTGAGCTTGCACTGTGCGTTCACTCACACCCAACTGTTTACCAATTTCTTTATTCGTCATACCGTTAGAGATCAATTGGAGTATCTCAAGTTGTTGTGAATTTAACACTAATTGAGAATCATGTTGTACCATGCTCTGGGCCCCGTAAAACAATTGCCGCAGTAAATCGGTGCCAAGGCGTGAATCAAAAACTACCGTACCATGGTTTAACACCTTCAGTACAGTGCCCAGTTGTTCGGTTGAGGTGCTG
>JABMQN010000225.1 GCA_013203045.1 Chloroflexota bacterium | reverse complement strand
GTTGGGATAATCAGATAAATCGATGCCGAATTGATACCCCGCGGCAGAGCAGCGGGGTAGTTCATTTCAATGTCAACTCTAGCTCTTCCCGATCCTGAACACCTTCGTCCCACACTTGGAACAAACACCCTGTGTTGCCGGCTTCCCATTCTTCATGGTGATCTTCTTGGGACTCTTGATCTCAACCTTCTTCCGGCACTTGAAACAAAATGCGGTCATAGATTCACCTCCAAGTTAATTTGGCATAACCCGTCTCAAGCGTCTCACTCAACAGTGACTTTCAACTCAAATGTCCAGTCATCCTTCAGGCCCTACGTATTCATGGTGTGCTTGTTTCAGCACGGTCGTATCACTAATCTCAGCCGACTCCCACTCAAAACCCGTTGACGGGTTAGAGCATAGAATCAGTGTTAATGCACCTTCAACAGGACCTTTCACTTCCTTGCTGATATGTTTCAATTCCGTGAAGTCATCACATGAGACCTCTACAGCTACCAGTTCAGGGAGTGTATTGTCATCATCGTCGTTATCGCAGCCTATAGTGAAGAGTAGTAGCAGTATGCTGAGGATTAAGGCCAATCGTTTCATGGTTCCCCCTTCCAAGTACGATTGAGTAGGCAAACCCGCCGGTAAATAGCACGAGAATGTTTATCCGAGCCATGCTACCACGTTCCACATATTTTGTCATGTCGCAAAAACGCGACGCGAAAATGACTACAAGGCGCAGGTTCACCGAATAATTCAATTGACAATAGATACCTCCATAGTCACAATGTGAGTAATCACTGTCGAGCTTCAAACCGAAGCAGGAGGATTTTCCATAGTGCCAAATGAGAAACAAGTAACCAACGAACTGTATGCGTGGGTACATCAGGTAACGGTTTAAAAAGCCCTTTTGGTAAAGTCCTTGGGTTGAGCATTGAGTCCTTAACTGAGTCAGGCATTCGTTTCAAGTTCCCCATGCGGAATGAGCTTGTCGGGAACTCCGACATAGGTTTCCTTCATGGTGGCGTTATCTCAGGTATGCTGGATGCGACTGGAAGTGTAACCGCGTGGATAGATGTGATAAACAGGATGAAAGGCCCCTTCACCCCTCAGAAGGCCGCCAGTATTGGAGCGTTCACGGTTGACCTGCGCGTTGATTACCTGAGACCCGGATCAGGGGAGTATTTTGTTTCTTCCTGCAAAGTGCCCCGAGCGGGGACGAAGATTGCAGTAACTCGTATGGAATTGCGAAATAACGCAGATCTAGCCATCGCTGCGGGAACCGGCACATATGCCATTGGCCGAGTGAGTTTGCCGACGTGACCTATAGACTGGAACGAAGGGATAGATAGGCCTGTCATTACCCACGAGCCGGAACCGAGCACCTCTAACTCGGATCACTGAACCATCCGTTTGCGTTGACGATCTGTTGTTTGCCAGAGGGGGGAACTGTGCCCTTTGATAGGTGGAGTCCTCATATGTGTTAGTCTGCTCTTTTCTCATCTTTGGCCGTCATCCCAATAGCCTAACGATACGTTACCTCATCGATTGTGGCCCGGAAGAACTCTCCTTCCTGCTCAAATCGTGGAGTCCCAAAATACCATCCGACACGCAGACGGCTGGGAATAGTATAGCCACCAAACGATTCCTCTGCTTCCGCAATTGCACCAAAATCAATGTCGCGAAAGGCGCCCTCATCCGGGTTTCCCCAGCGTTGCATGTGTAGAGTATCCAACCGACATTGCTCATCAACTGCAATATCGAGTCCTATCTGGTGGCCTTGCACGATCAGATTGACGGAAGAGCATGATGAATTCGAGTCTATCCACGACGCCTTCCCAAGAAAGAAGGCGGAAGGCAACCACACTAGTTCAGCTGCGAGGCGACCGGCCGCTGATCGGCTAATATCAGGGCCCGAAACAACAACGATGGGAGCGATCCCGAGCAACTTCCAGCGCATTTCTCCCGCCCCATCTATGATGCGGTCAAAACCCCGAATGGGAATACCCCGCATCCTTACACTAGCACGCCACACCATCCCCTTGTCCCAGTAAATGACCTGCTCCGCTTTGAATGGTAGCCAACCTTTAAGCTTGATCTCGCCATGCATTCGTAACCAGACCGCCGATGCAAGCTTTGTCCCTGGGGCTATCGCATGTTCAAGATAGCGCCGTGCAACGTCCGGAAGGTCTGACACCATATCCGGCTGGAAGACACCCTTGCTAGGTGGCGCTGAGCTCCAAAGTTCTTTTAGATTAGAGACCTTCATCATTCTAAGGAATGTACCAGCCTAGGCTGGGCGACACCCCAATTTGCAGTTTTGTTCTTAGCCATTCATCTATTAGGTCGAGTATTGAACTGTCCATATCCTTCTTGAGTAACTTTTTGTAGTTTAGGATTGACGGCTCGCTAGTATCCGTTCTGAGAATATGGGTTAGGTTTGGAACAATATGATACTGCACTTCGCCTTTGGCGAGATCGGCTAGCTGAGTGACCTCCTGGGGATCAGCCTGAATGTCTTTTTCACCAGCAATAGCTAGAATTGGGCAATTGACACTACTCATGGTATCGGTTGGGTTGTCATTGAGATGCTCACGGAGCCATTTGGCATTTATCTTCTGGAGTTTATATCGGAAAAATGGCTTGGTTGTGCTTTTAACTCTCTCCAATATGACTTTCTGATTCTCAAGCGGATCACCAAATATTTTCCAAGTAAGCCTGATGATCCACCTGCTCAGCCCTCTACCTGTCTCAATATCATCCTTGAGTTTGCTGGCTTGATATACGAGGGCATGTTCCAAATTCTGAATTGCAGGGGCAATTAGAATCAGCCCCGCAATTTCGGGGTATGTTAGGCACAATTTTGGGGCAATCAGAGTTCCTTCACTGTGCCCGAGTAGAAATAATTGGTCCCTGTTTACGTTTTCGGATTGCAATAGATACTGATAGGCGGCATTCGCATCTTCAAGTAGATCGTAAGGCCCTGCCTCTCCATAGCTCCCCGAACTCTTGCCGCATCCGCGTTTATCATACCGGAGACTTGCGACTCCAATCTCTGATAAATGATGCGCAATGGTATTGAAGACATTCATTTTGACGGTGATGATCTTAAGTTGCTTTGCATTCTCGTTGCGATCCACTGGGCCCGAACCATGTATCATCAGCACGCAAGGAAAGTGCCCTTTCTCGGCAGGAAGACACAATGAACCGACCAACCTGATGTTCCCCGATTGAAACGTGACCTCTTTTTCTATCATTTGCTTCACTAGTGTCCCTATGCCAGCTAACATTGGAATCAAGGAGCCGCCATGCTTATGCCGACCCTACACGCTGGCACCCCACTAATTGCTGGGATTATACCAGAGATCTACAATGGGATTCTATGCCTTTATTTCCCTCGTGCCACCGGGACTGTCTGCCATTTCAACTGTTCGGTTGCTGACCGTCTTGAGCCTAATTTTTAATCCCTTTGGGTTGAATTCCCCGCCGCTTGCGGC
>JABMQN010000224.1 GCA_013203045.1 Chloroflexota bacterium | reverse complement strand
GCCGCAAGCGGCGGGGAATTCAACCCAAAGGGATTAAAAGAGTTATTTGACGATATTGGCTGGTCAGAAGCCGATATGAAAAAGCTCAAATTTCTCAAGTAATTCTCCTACTATTACCTCTATCCTCGTGTAAGCCTATTACTTATTCCAATATGATTGGTGTGTCAAATATACAACTGCCAGGAAATGTGCTCTAAAGAGATCCCTTCCCCCTCTGTGCTCGAAGCCATTTTGCCTTTTGGGTTGTTCGTACTTCGTCATCGACTGTTTTGTAGTTGCCCATGAAGTTGGTCTTAAATTCGAGGAAAGTACCGTTGCTAATAGCCTGGCGCATTTCCTCCATAAGCTTCAATATGAACCGAAGATTGTGGATAGTAGTCAATCGATATCCCAGTAGCTCTTCGCATTTAAAAAGATGATGCAAGTAGGCAGCGGAGAACGTTCGGCAGGTGTAGCAATCGCAGTCCGGATCGATGGGTTCACCCTGCGTTTTAAAACGAGCATTTCGAATGTTGGCTCGGCCATCTCGGGTGAACAGCGCGCCGTTTCTGGCAATCCGAGTCGGCAGGGCGCAATCGAACATATCGATTCCACAGGAGACGCACTCCACCAAATCTTCCGGCGACCCCACGCCCATAAGGTAACGTGGCTTTTCGGCAGGAAGTAAAGCTGCGGTTTCTCGGGTTATGGGGTACATCAGTTCCTTCGGTTCGCCCACACTTAATCCCCCGATGGCATAACCGGGGAAATCCAGTGAAGTGAGAGCTGCTACCGATTCTTTGCGCATTTCCGTATCGGTGCCGCCCTGCACGATCCCGAACAACAACTGGTCCTTTCGTTGATGCTTTTTCAGGCACCTTTCAGCCCACTGGTGGGTCCGGTCCATTGCTTCCCTGAGTTTCTTCGGTTTGGCATCGTGGGGTGCACATTCATCGAAAGCCATGATGATATCAGCGCCAAGAGTTTCCTGGATTTCAATAGCCAGTTCCGGGGTCAGGAAATGTTCGCTGCCGTCGATGTGGGATCGGAACAAAGCTCCTTCGTCATTTATCTTCCGCAGATGTCCCAGACTGAAAACCTGGAATCCTCCGCTATCCGTAAGCATGGGCCCGTCCCAGGCCATGAACTTGTGGAGTCCACCAAATTCCTTAATGACCTCAAGTCCGGGTCGCAAATACAGATGATATGTATTGCCCAGTATGATCTTTGCGTCTATGTTTCTAAGGTCATCAGGGTCGAGTGTCTTGACTGATCCCTGCGTAGCCAGGGGCATGAAGAATGGCGTAGGAATTGAACCGTGAGGAGTGGTCAATACGCCGGTACGGGCTTTGGTCTGAGGGCAGTTATTCTCAATGTTGAAAAAATGCACGGAACTCAAAAAACCTCTCTATCTAGAGCCAGAAGTTGAAGCACATAGCCAGGAAGATAAGCCCGAGATAAGGGAAAGACGATATCTTATACAGCTTCCAGGAGTCTTTGGAAGCTTTCTTACGCAGCAGTCGAATACTGGCAATGACCATGATGATGCCTGTGATATTGGCTATGGTGAAAAAGAACCAGCCAAAGTCGGCGACGTGCCACAGGAGCAATGATGAACTATATAAAAGGATAGAAAGGGAAAAGAGCAACCTGATGGCATTGTCCGGCTTCATTGTCAGGGGGAAATAGGCAATATTGGCGATTTCATATTCATCACGACGGGCGATCATTACGCTCCAGACGTGCAGTGGAATCCAGATGATAATGAGCAAACACATGAATAGAATAATTAAATTTAAATGTGGACTTAAGGCAAGGTATCCAATGAGCACCGGCGCACACCCGGCTACCATACCTTGAAAAACGCACATGGCTCTTTTTCTGTAGACCACCGAAGCCACACTGCCTGCAAGTCCGAAAGCAAAACATAGCGGATGGAGTATCCATGCAAGAACCAGTGCAACGATGACCAGTCCAATTGCCAGAGGAAGCATTTTTTGCGGTGGGAAGATACGTTGCGAAGGGAGGGCCCTTTTGCAGGTGCGCCCCATTAATTCATCGATATTTCGATCCAGATAGTTGGTGAGCCCGTTGCAGCCCCCGCTGCCGAGAAGCACAGCTACGAATACACCAAGAAATGTCCAGCCTGCCGGATCGCCCTTTGCAGCAACGATCGCCGCGCAAAGACCAAGGAAGGTGAGCAATACGGTTTCTCGCGGCTTCAGGACGTCAATATAATTCCAGATGCTTCGCAGTGAAGTTGGGTTTCTTTTAGAATTTGAAAATGTATTCAATCAAAGTCCTCAAATTCGCTGGTTTCCGGGGAATTACGAACCTGATTCAATGATATCCTACGGTAGAGAGGCTGTCAAAATACAACCGAACCATCAGGCGGTCTTGGGCCGGAAGCGGATCGGCTGGTTCCGGTCATGTAAGCCCTGACGATGTCATGCCGGCGGAGGACTCCCAGTAATTTGGTAGGATCATTGCGGTCGATAACAGGGATGCACCCGAACTCCCTGGCTCCCGGTCCGAGCAATGCCTGGTGCAGTGTTTGTTCCGGGTGAACAACTAAAAGCGACTTGTTTGTAGCGATATCTGCCACGGTGAGTCTATCAATGTCTATGCCCTCTTTCTCAGTGGCGTTATGAACGTCGGTGAGAGTGACTATTCCTATTAGTTTACCCTCGGCGTTGACAACCGGAAAGCCAAGGTGCCCCATGCGTTCCATTTGCCTGAGCAGATCAGTGACGGGCATTTGTGGTGGGACTGTTGGGAAATCGCGCGTCATTACCTGCGATACGGTTACGGTTCGCATAACATCCCGTTCTTCCATCAGTTTCAGGTCTATTCCTTGTCGTTTCAAACGATGGGTGTAGATGCTTTCTTTGGAAAATACATGTGAAATAATAACTCCCACAACTACGGCGGCCATCACAGGCAGGATGATTTCATAATCGCCTGTGAGTTCGAAGATGATAATGATCGCGGTGATGGGGCCCCTCACGACGACTGCGAAGAACGCAGCCATTCCCACCATGGCGTAAGCCCCGGCGGGCGCAGTTGCACTCGGGAAGGCATCATGGAATAAGCTGCCAAACGCACCACCTAAAGCCGCGCCTATGAAGAGGGACGGTGCAAAAACCCCGCCGCTCCCACCGCTCCCGAGTGTTATTGATGTAGCCAATACTTTGAGAGCCAGAAGTGCCAGAACTATGCTAACACCAGCATCGCCGGAAAGGAGTGTATCAACCGGGCCGGTATCCAGGGATTCCCCTCCCGGGCCGTAATGTGAACCATATCCCACCCCGAAAATATCTGCCGTTAATATATCGGATGAGACGTATTCAATCGAGAGGAATCCGATCACACCGACGATGAGACCGCCTAAAGCGGGTTTTAAGTAATCAGCAATTTTCACACGGGCAAAAAGGTCTTCTGCCTTGTAGAAGAATTTCACGAAGAACAGTCCGGCAGCGGCACAGACTAAACCAAGCAGGATGTATAGCAGGATTTCCTGGTTGCTTTCCATGCCGTATTCGACTGGAATCTTGAAGGAGGTAGGATTATCTTCATTGAAAAGGATAGCTCTGGCGACGACGCTTGCCATTACCGAACTCAGGATCACAAACCCTACATTTCGTGCAACGATCCGTCGCTGGATTACTTCAAGAGCGAAAAATGCGCCGGCGATGGGAGCATTGAAGGTAGCCGATACGCCACCGGCAACGCCACAAAGCACCAGTGTTTGCAGCCATTGATCCGGTATTCTAAACAATTGACCGATAGCTGATCCCAATGAGCCCCCGATCTGCACGATCGGGCCTTCACGTCCGACCGATCCCCCGCTGCCGATACATATCGAAGATGCCAGAATCTTGATCGCTGCTACCCGGGTCCGAATGCGTCCACCCTTGGTGGCGATCGATTCCATGATTTCCGGCGGGCCTTCACCTTTGGCTTCGCGAGCGAGGAAATAGACGATTGGGCCGAATATCAGTCCGCCGATGGCCGGGATGACAATGATGTAGTATTCATCGAGGAAGCTGAACCAGTCTGCACCTTTTTTGAAGAAGAGCCAGCTGGAGAATTCGATAAGTTTCCAGAAGACGTACGCACCAAAACCGGCGCAAATCCCAATTAGGGTAGCCAGAGCGATACCGGCAGCGTTATCAGAGGTGCGTAAGAGTAGATTCCAAGGATAGGTAACAATGTTTACCAGAGCGGATTTCTGATTATCTTGCATTTGTCAGAAAATGTTTGAGACGATTCTGAGTAATAAGCCGTTGATTCGGCCGACTAAACAAGTTACAATCTAAGCGATGCCGGGGTGGCGGAATGGCAGACGCGACGGACTTAAAATCCGTTGGGGGATAACCTCGTGAGAGTTCGAGTCTCTCCCTCGGCACCACTTCTTTATAAAGGAATAGTCTTATGAGATTCGTTTGCCCGTTAATAGTTGTGGATGATATCGCTAGATCGCGTAAGTTCTATGAGGAAGTGCTGTGGCAGGAAGTGGAGTTTGATTTTGGTCAAGACGTATCTTTCAAAGGATCGTTTGCCATTCATCTGAAAGACCATTATAAAACACTGCTTGGTGGGCAGGATCACGAAATCTTGCATAGAGCAAACAATATGGAGCTGTACTTTGAGACCGAGGACGTTGCCGGTGACTGCGAGCGCTTAAAGTTAGCAAATGTTGATTTTGTACATGAGCTTATGGAGCAGCCGTGGGGACAGCGCGTGGTGCGTTTTTACGATCCAGATGGGCATATTGTAGAGATAGGTGAGACCATGCAGGCGGTGGTGTTGAGGTTCCATAAAGAAGGGTATTCCATAGAGGAGATATGTCAGAAAAGCTCCATGCCAAAAGAGTTTGTCGATATGGTAGTTAAGGACAAGTAGTATCTTATCTCTTATACTTCCAGTACTTCCAGAAGTCTTTTCATCTCCTGCTCCGGCGTATCCTCTTCGCTGCCCGAACCGTTACCCACGAAATTCAGCACCGATGTCACTACAAAGTCTATAAGAGACTTATGCATCTCTTCAATATGCTGTTTGAACTCGGTAAAGTCCTGCTCGGTAACGTATGCTTTGCCCTCATCTATTGCCTGCTCAAGCACAGCGTTGTGCATTATGACGTCGGCTCTGAGCTGGGCAAGCCGCGTATTGCCCGTGCGCTTTGTGTACTCATCATCTGCTATGTTTATAGCCATCCAATCCATGCAGAAATTCAGGAACTCGCTACGGGTCATTTTTCCGCGGTAGATATCGGCTTTATCCGCCAGCGTTTGAGGCAGCAGTAGCGTTGGTTTATGTGTTGTATCGCTTTTTATTGCTTTTACCATGTCATCATCATCCTTTGATAGTTATTGTTGATACCAATGGATGCGTTCCGTGCATATAGCACGCACCCCCTACAAAGATATATAAGTTTTATCAGGTGTACGCGCAAGTACCGATAAGCTCGCATTTTTGACCCCATTTGGTTTTTGCTGTCCTATACCCTTCTTGCACTCCGTCCTCTTTTGCTCTATTATGCGTTTATTATGCATCGTGTTGGCGTAGACATAATAGAAATAGCCCGTGTGGCAGAGGCAATCGCCCAGTACGGCGAGCGCTTTCTGCATCGCGTGTATACAGATGCTGAGCTTGAGTATTGCGCCAACCGCGTAAACCAGCTCGCCACGCGCTTTGCCGCCAAGGAGGCGGTGGTTAAGGCACTTGGCCCGGAGAACAGCGGCATAGGCTGGAAGGATATGGAAATCGTTTCCGGCGATGATGGCGCACCATCCATCAAGCTACACGGCAAAGCCATAGAAAGGTTCAATGCTCTTGGCTTAACCGATCTGGCCGTCAGCCTGTCGCACTCCAAAGATTATGCCGTTGCCTCGGTGGTGGGAGGAACTAAGTGAAGGTTGTTTCTGTTGAGCAGATGAAGGCAATCGAGCAGCGCTCCGCAGATGCCGGTGTGCCCTGGCAGGAACTTATGGATAACGCCGGACTTGCCGTGGCAATGGAAGTACGCAGGTACGTAGAAGACGTCATTGGTTTGTCAGTGCTGGTTCTCATCGGCCCGGGCAATAACGGTGGAGACGGACTTGTTGCCGCAAGGCATCTTCACGATTGGGGTGCGCAAGTTCACATTTACCTGTGCACAAAGCGCTCTGACGATGATCCCAACCTTGTTCTGACCAATCAGCGCAATATTCCAACCACACAAGCTGGTTCAGATAGAAACTTTGCAGTTCTTGACAGCGTTTTATCTTATGCAGACGTTGTCATCGACTCAGTGCTGGGAACGGGCAAGGCGCGTCCTATCGAAGGCACACTGAAAGATATATTGGATAAGGTATGTGCAACAGCAATAGACGACCCCGATGTTGCGCTTGTTGCGGTTGATCTGCCGTCCGGCCTTGATGCCAATTTCGGCGCATGTGACCCCGCCTGTCTTCACGTTGATATCACGATCACGCTGGGCTATCCCAAAACAGGCTTTTTTACATTTCCGGCGTGGGATCATCTGGGCGAACTGGTTGTTGTGGACATAGGGCTAGTT
>JABMQN010000223.1 GCA_013203045.1 Chloroflexota bacterium | reverse complement strand
TTCGGAAATGCCATCAAGTACCTCAGCCAGGGTTTCCGGGGCCAAGGTGATCACTTTCAATCCGCGTCGCTCAAATTCAGGGGTAACCGATTCTTCATGCATGATGGTGGCCACTACCAGGTCCGGAGCCACCTCAATCACTTTCTCCATATCAACCGTCGAGAATCCTCCAATCTTCGCTTTCTCTTCAGCTTCCGGAGGATAGTCACAGTATTCCGTAACACCAACTAAATTATCGCCAAGCCCTAAAGCAAATATTATCTCTGTATTGCTCGGAGCCAGTGAGACTATTCGCAGAGAGCCCGTGTCGTCAACTGCCGGGGTTTCACTTGGAGTTGTCGTTTCAATATTGTTGGTCTCGCTATCCCCATCGCAAGCACCCAGAAGCGCAAGCGCCAGTATCAAAACCACTGTAACTAGAGCTTTCAACCAAAACCGTTTCATTTACAAATCTCCTTAACAAACGTTCACGTATTATATTCGCTATCAATCAAAAACCCCCTCGCCGATTCAGCGAGGGGGTTTCATGGTGGTGATCTTGTCATCGCCTTACTCCCTCTGCCACGGAGGCTAGTATAGGTCATCAAGAGGCTGAGGTTCTGGCTTCTCCCCAAAGGGATTCACAGCGGCGGGACCGCGCCGGCATTTCACCGGACTTGCACTCGAATTAAGCCCGAGCTCGCACCCGGACACCTCTTCTTGAGCTATTATTTATCTTTGTGTTTACAATGTTAAGGTCTTTCGAACAAAAAATCAAGTTCGACTTGATAAATTCAAGTCGATTTCATAATACTCTCGGCAACCACTCCGTCAGTGATGAGGATATCGTAGCATCGAATGTTTGGCGAAAGCGAGGCGATTGTTGCCTCCACTGCATCATTTCCGGCAGATACCGCTATCACATGCTTTCCAGGTGACTTGGACATCTGTTTGAGATGATCGAGCGAGACGGTAATGATATCATTCAAACCACGAAATTCCTCAGAAAGGAAATGTTCGGAATCAAATGCCTGGAAGTTTATCTGACCCTTTGAAAGTTGTTTCAATTGATCAATATCTGTATTGTAATATTGCAGAATCGCTTCGGCTCGCTTATCGATATATTTGAAGGTACCTATTTCAATAAGGGTAGTATCGGCATCCATTGCTTCTTCGAACAAATCACGGATTCCATTTTGCTCTAGAATCCCCAGTTTTTCCTGTTCGTTCAGTTCCTGTTTCTCTACCGGCGAGACTTGAAAATTAAACGCCTGGACATCACCGCCATATTTGGCTCGCATCGAAGCGACCAGCGCATTAGGGAAAAACTCCACCACCTTGGCAGCGTTAGCCTTTAAACCCAGCTCCATCACCGCCATTGGATAGAGCCTTATATCACGAAACCGCCGAGGGGTTAAGTTATCGACCATCTGCGTCAGCGTTGTCCCCGAGGCAACGGCGATTTTCGATCCTTCTTTTACCAGCCGTTCGAAATATCTTGCAGCTGTTATACCTACACTTCTCCTGACACTGCGACCATCATCACCAATAGTTGGAATAACCACTGCATCAAATAACTCAAATTTCTCCCTCAAAGCATTTTCAAGTTCTGCATTTCTTGGTGGAGTAACATCAACCGTGACCTTCATCATTCCCTCTCGTACTGCTCGTTCCAGTAAGCGAGAGACCTTTGCTTCGGACATGCCGAGTGCGACGGCAATTTCTTTTTGGGTGGTGCCGGGATTGGTATATCTTTCCCATACGCAACGCCACATATCGAGATTGTCTGTTACTGGCCCTGGTTTTCTCGGCATTTGTCTCCTTAATCCTCTCTTTCAAAGAATAGGTATAAGAATGGAGATAAAATTTGGTATCTTAATGATCACATTATAACTTATTATCGGTAATAATGCAATTAATTTCATATTAATGAAATACATTGACAGGTCATGGCATTTCTGCTAGCCTTTAGTTGTATGGCTGTTGGCCATAAGCTGTTTCATTTGGACTTTGAGATTGATTCGATATTCCGATTATGATACTTACGATTACTGGTCATATCGACAACATTTTGTCGATGTAGCGCCAATAAGCGTCTAAGGGAGTTAAAAGTGAGGTATGCAGAGACAGGGTTTAATTTGGAAATTGATCTGTCCCGAGGGAACATCGAGAGGGTCGCAACGGATCCAAGAGACACCGAGGCTCATCTTGGAGGTCTAGGTACTAACGCCAAGATATTATGGGATAGGGTCCCCCCTGAAGTTGAACCCTTTTCTCCTGATAATCTACTAATATTTAGCGCTGGTCTTTTAGTCAGCACCGCTGCTCCCAGTGCCAATCGCACCATCGTTTCAACCATTTCTCCTCAGACCAATCTAATGGCATTTTCGATGGCGGGCGGATTTTGGGCGCCGGAACTGAAGCATGCCGGTTATGATAAGGTAATCTTTCGCGGCAAGTCCCCTGATTGGGTTTATTTGTTGATACACAATGGCAAGGTAGAACTGCGTGATGCCAGCCATCTCCAGGGTAAAGGCTGTATTGAAACATCGGAACTTATCAGAAAGGAGTTAAATGAGCCAAAAGCCCAGGTAGCTGCTATTGGCCTGGCCGGTGAAAACAGGGTCTACTATGCCTCCATTGAGATCGAGAAGTCCAGTTGCAGTCGACATGGCGTAGGCGCCATTATGGGAGACAAAGGGATAAAGGCAGTAGTTGTTCGGGGAACCAAGAGTATCCATGTTGCCCGGACAGCCGAGCTTATGGTACTCTGCAACGAAATGCTGCAGTATATGCGACATCGGTTAGATAATCCACTTCCAGGGTTTGATGCTATATTGCGCACACTTGGGCCCCAAG
>JABMQN010000016.1 GCA_013203045.1 Chloroflexota bacterium | reverse complement strand
TTCATATCCATCTTCTCCAATCAGCCGGCCCTCCTTGCGTCAACGTGTTGCCGGCTCCATTCTCTACCCTTTGGTTACCTTTTAAATGATTTAACAACCTTCCCTTCGGTTACATTTTAGATGATTCAATTCGTCAAGTTGCAATCGATCGGCTTGATACAGTACAATGCCACCATATGAATTCAAAAAGCAGTTTCCGTGGTTTGCCTAGCGTTGATAAGGTCATTTCTGACAAGTGTATCCAAGACCTTAACGACCAATATTCGCATGAAACGATAGTCGATGTGACGCGTCAGTACCTTGAAGGACTTCGCGTTTCCCTATCGCAAGGTAATCCCTGCCCTTCTTTTGCAGATATCACGGAAGAGATTGCTTCTCAAATCGAGTCGCTTAGCACTGTCGGCCCACGGCCTGTCATCAATGCTACTGGCGTTATTATTCACACCAACCTGGGCAGGTCCCCTTTGAGCGCTGACGCTGTAGTTGCAATGAAG
This sequence comes from Chloroflexota bacterium, assembly GCA_013203045.1. GTDB lineage: Bacteria > Chloroflexota > Dehalococcoidia > SZUA-161 > SpSt-899 > JABMQN01. Next base: position 49,376 of record JABMQN010000016.1, on the reverse strand, counting down.
ACGGTTTCTGAGGGTTATACCAACCTTGAGATCGATCTTGAGAACGGTAAGAGAGGATCACGCAATGTTCATGTGGAGCAATTATTATGTCAACTTACCGGTTCCGAGGACGCATTGGTGGTCAACAATAATGCCTCCGCTGTACTTCTGACCCTCAGTTCTCTATGCAAGCGAAAAGAGGTTATAGTCTCAAGAGGGCATGCAGTCGAAATCGGAGGTAAATTCCGCATTCCTGATGTGATGCGGCAAAGTGGCGCCAAGCTGGTAGAAGTGGGTACCACCAACAAAACATATCTTACCGACTACGAAGAAGCCATCACGCCGAAAACAGCCGCTCTTTTACGAGTACATTCAAGTAACTTTAAAGTAATAGGATTTACAGAGGAAGTCAACATTGAAGAAATGGTTAAGTTAGGCGAGTGGTACGGTGTGATTGTTTTGGATGACCTCGGTAGCGGTTGTCTTCTGGATACTACGCAATACGGATTAGGAAATGAGCCTCGCCCTCAAGACAGCATTGCTGTTGGAACAGGACTCGCCATGTTTTCTGGAGACAAACTGCTTGGCGGGCCACAAGCTGGCATAATTGTCGGCCAAAAGCACCTGATGGACAAACTTAAAAAGCATCCTTTAGCCCGTGCGGTACGAATCGATAAAACCAGATTGGCAGCCCTTTCAGCCACATTGATCCATTATTTAAAAGGGGAAGCCACAGAAAAAATCCCTGTCTGGCGCATGATCGCCACCCCACTAAACGAGATTGAAAAACGAGCCCAAAAATGGTCCGATCAAATTGGAAATCTGGCAACAACTGCGCCAGGGGAGTCTACTGTGGGAGGGGGAAGCCTGCCAGGAAGCACTCTACCGACCCGACTCGTGGTTATAAAGATTCCTGCCAACAGAAAGGTTCAAGACTTGGCTCAAGAACTTCGCAAACAACCTTTTCCCGTAGTGTGCCGAATAGAACGTAGCTCACTTATCCTTGATCTCCGCACGGTACTTCCTGAAGAGGATTCTTCCTTACTCCAAGCGCTGAGCACTGTTTTAAAATAGATCACTAAATCTACTCCGTGACTGCTGATCTGCGTCATCCCAAGCCTCTTCCGCTATTAGTGGAACGAATCGGCACCCCCCCAGATTCTGTTTGATGGTATCACCGTTTCGCTTGGTCAACTTCAGCAACTGCTGCTCATACCTTGATCCAACGGGAATCACCAACCTACCTCCGTTAGACAATTGATCGATTAGTTCCTGAGGCACTTTGGGCGCCCCAGCGGTCACGATTATCCCATCGTATGGAGCACCCGCTTTCCATCCAAGAGTTTCGCCCGCAAAATGGATTTCAACATTCTTATAACCCAGAGCTTTCAGGTTATGTCTGGCTATATCAATAAGCCTTTGATGTCTTTCTACACTGACCACCCATTGTGCCAACTCGGCAAGTATTGCTGCCTGATACCCACATCCTGTTCCAACCTCAAGTACCCTCTCCCTACCAGCAATCTCAAGCGCCTCGGTCATAAGTGCTACTATGTACGGTTGTGAAATGGTTTGCCCCATTTCAATGGGTAGAGGAACGTCCTCATATGCCATATTTCGGCTGGCAGAAGGTACGAATATTTCCCTCGGAATACTCTCCATCGCCTCAACCACCCGCTCATCATTGATTCGCCGGCGCAGATTATGAAAGAGTTTGGCCCGCTCCAATTCCAGGTCTCTATCCGCTTCCATGTTAGCGATCCTGAGTATCCAGTTTAAAGCTACCGAGATTTATATTTGAATTATCTGATAGCGATTATGCCATATGAGAAAGAAACAGGAAAGAGGTTTAGAATAAGTGCAGTCGACACAGGTTGTGAGCTATCATACGAACTAGTATAATTTTAATCGATGAAGATTGCCGATTTGGGTGAATTTAGTCTAATCGAAGTAATAAAGCAGACAGTCGATGAGAGCGGGGCAGGTATTGACTCCAAACCCGATCTTATAATAGGTATCGGTGATGATGCAGCTGTTTGGCAGAGCAATTCTTCTACACAGATCGGAACCACCGATACTCTGGTTCAGGACATTCATTTTGATCTGAACATAACCTCTTGGCATGATCTGGGATGGAAGGCTCTGGCAGTAAACATCAGCGATATAGCGGCAATGGGGGGTATACCTTCCTATGCTATGATTTCACTGGGACTGCCTTCAGATACAGAAGTGGAACAAGTTATCGAATTGTATAAAGGTATGGCTCAAATCGCCAGCAAGCTTGGTATGGGCATTGCAGGCGGCGATATCAGCGAGTCGTCTCTGCTAACTATCACCGCAACTATAATAGGTAATGTAGAAAAGGATAAAATACTCCTGAGGTCAGGTGCAATAGCTGGTAACCTAATTGCTGTTACTGGATATTTGGGCGCATCGGCATCAGGTTTGAAATTGCTTCAAGGTCAAGTTAAGCTTGGTTCTGAAATTTCAGCGATTCTCAGTGAATCACACCTGCGTCCCTGGCCGCGAGTTGCTGAAGGTCAGATAATGGCAGAATGCGGAGTAAAATCTGCAATCGATATTAGTGATGGACTTATCGCCGATCTTACTCATATCTGCCAGTCAAGCGAAGTCGGAGCCAAAGTACATGTAAAAGACATTCCAATACACACTGCCACTTCTATCGCCTTCCCCAAAGAAGCCACCGAATTCGCACTCACTGGAGGAGAAGACTACGAACTACTTTTTACATCCTCAAATGATGCTATCACAGAGATACGCAAATATATTACTACACCAGTCACAATCATTGGAGAGATCGTAAGCGAGAAGCCAGGTATAGTTACCCTTATTGGCGAAGATGGCAAAGAGATAGACTTCAACAAAGGTGGATGGGAACACTTCGGAAATCATTCTTGACATGGGAACAGTACATTTAGAAATCACCACCCATAGCCCGGAACAGACACAAGAAGTTGGTTCCTCTTTGGGCAAATTAGCCAGAATTGGCGATTCGATATTCCTTATAGGAAACCTTGGGGCGGGGAAAACATGTTTCACTCAGGGCTTTGCCTGGGGAACAGGTTTTGACGGATATGCTTCTAGCCCATCATTTGTATTGGTGAAGGAATACGATGGCAGACTCAAAGTATATCACATTGATTTTTATCGACTCGATAACATTGAGGAAATTTCCGAACTCGGAATAGATGATATGATGGAAGAAGGTGTTTGCGTGATTGAATGGGCAGACAAGGCTTTTGATTCGCTGCCACAGGAACACCTGCTTATCAGTTTTGAACATCTGGCAGAAAATGAGCGCTGTTTGCGCTTTGAACCCAATGGCAATAGGTATCAATACATCACCGATAAAATGAGAGAAAAATGGAACTCGCAATAGACACTTCAACTGCCCATGCCAGTATCGCTCTTTCACATCACGGAGAACTAAAAGCAGAGGTTTATTGGCACGCAGGGCAAAATCACACGGTTGAACTCGTTCCGCATTTGATTCATCTATTCGAGCAAAATGATACGGATATTCACCGTATCGAAGCTCTAATGGTTGCCAAAGGCCCAGGAAGCTTCAACGGACTTCGGGTAGGTCTGGCTACTGCGAAAGGATTGGCATTCACTCTCGGTATTCCGCTAGTCTGCATCGGAACACTTGAAACTACGGCCTACGCTCATGCTGATGCCGGATTTCCTATTCGCCCTATCCTGCAAGCTGGACGAGGCGAAATAGCTACTGCTGTTTTCACCAAAGATGATGGACAATGGACAAAGTCATTTGCTGAATACGTTACTACTATCGATGACCTATGTTCTACGGTCAAAGAGCAAAACGTATTCTGCGGCGAGATTAAACCAGAACAACTGGCCCAACTTCAAAAAAAGCTAGGAGATATTGTTGTTTTTAAAGAATCAAGCCCCTTCAGCAGAGCAAGCTATCTTGCAGAACTCGGTTGGTGTAGAATAGAAGCAGGTTATTTCGATGATCCTTCCACCATCCAACCATTTTATTTGAAGAAACCTTCGATTACCAAACCCAGAAGGAGGAAGCACGATGCGATGTCCAATATGCGGAAATGAAGTCGGGGACGAAGCCGAACTGATGGCGTGTCTCACAACCCACATGCAACAGGAAGCATCTAAACAAGCTAGAGAGATGCAAAGGATTTACCTGATGCTGATGGCGAGTCAGTTAACTATGGCTTGTGTCACCACAGGCACCACACCTCAGGATGTTGTTGGCACTTTTGGCCAGGTATATGAATTGATGGAGTCCCTTGTAGGAAAAGCCAACGTCAACTCTGAAATTGAAGATTGGCTTAAGAAGCGAAAATCTTCGGATTCCGGCGAAAATTAGTACAAGAGGTTTTGTATGTCAGAAGAACTTAGAAAAATGGAAAAACCTTCGGTAGATAGTTTAACAGGAGCTAGAAAGCTTATCGTAGTACCTCTCCTGTTTTCGGGTAAAGACGCCCCTGGGGATTTCATGGAAAAATACAACCGTTGCTGGGATGAGATCAAAGCCCAGTTGACAAATCTGGAAAATAAGCTGGGGTCAATATCTCATATATATCATGAAATGGTTTTCGATGGCAGCGAAAAAGGATTGGAAATCCTTGAGCAAATGAATCCCAATAGCTGCCAGATCGTCAAAGATAAAACCATGAGTGGCGCGGACTTTTTGGTGGTCGAAGATACGGATCTGGCCCTGGAAAACATTGATTGGGAAAGATGTCTTATGGTAGCCATGGGGCCCAAAGCCAGGACAAAGATAGCTGAATTTCATATGGAAACAAGTACGAAGAGATACGAGCATGTATCGAGAAAGATAGATGAGTCATTAAAAAACGGAGAGATCGGGTTGCTGTTCATAAGAGAAGGCCATCGGACTCAATTCCCTCAACACATAGAAGTATTCAATGTATATCCTCCGGCGCTTGATGATCTCAATCGCTGGCTCCGTGAGTATTCACAAAGTATGAATACTCAATCCCCCGAATCCTAAACAGTTCGTTTAACCCAATAACACGGAAAGCCCTCGCTTACGCGAGGGCTTTCCGTATACAGATATGTTCCTGGGAGGGCTGTTTTAAATTTCTTTACTTGACTTGACTTCAAACGGAGTGACTCCGAAAGTGCCAATCCACTCACCAGCTTTGCTTTCCTGTTCTGCAATAACCTGTTTAAGTTCCTGATAAACAGATTCTGCCGGTCTTGTGGGTAAATATGAAAGCATGCGGGCAAGTTCTCGAAGTTCATCTTCAGACATCAGCATTAAACGCAAATTGCCCTGCGCACGCATTTTTTCGGATTCTTCTTCATATCCATTGGCTTCGGCTATTGACGCACGTATCGAACTCAGTACGTGGTATCTTACAAGATCAAATTCTGCCATTTTTTCTTCCTCCCGAAAGTTTAACTTTTCCTCTGCAAACATATAATATCAGGGGGAAGTAAACATTAAAGTTAAAATTAATTAATGCTTGGTGAAAATATGGTAAATTTTCGGTAACAAAACATATAGCTATTTCGTACTGCTCACCGGGAAATTCATATAGTCTGCCCCAATTTATAGCTAGCAACCAGCATTTTCCGCCTGATGCCCTGTAATTTTCTCCTGATAGAGTGTATTATTATATTCGTGCGCAATATCAGCGGCATCGCACACCGCCATTTAGCAAGGGGTTTGTTATGTACAGGGAAAAGATTAAAATATTGGATTGCACAGTTCGTGATGGTGGCCTCATCAACAAACATGATTTTGACCATCGTTTTGTCCGTGAGGTATACAAAGCATGCGCCAAGGCTGGCCTTGATTATATGGAGATAGGGTACAAAAACTCAAAGGAACTCTTTTCATCCGAAGAATATGGTGCATGGAAATTCTGTGAAGACGATGTAATCCGGAAGGTGATTGACGGGATAGAATCCAATACCAAGATATCGGTCATGGTTGACGTTGGCCGAGTAAACCTCGATGATATCGTTTTGGCCTCAGATAGTCCGGTTGACATGATTCGCACAGCCGCATATGTGAAAGATATCGATAAAGCGATACATATGGTAAATCATTTTGCTGACAAAGGTTACGAGGCCACTATTAACATTATGGCTATCTCTCGTGACAGGGGAACGGAACTTGACGAAGCACTACAGCAGATCGAGGAAGAAAGCAAAGCGACAGTGGTCTATATCGTTGACAGTTTTGGAGCACTGTATCAGGAATCTGTCGAGGAGCTTGTTAAACGCTTCAAAAGTCACCTGAAGACAAAGGAAATTGGCTTCCACGGGCATAATCCCCAGCAGCTTGCGTATGGCAATACAATCGAAGCTATTATTCATGACGCTAACTATATGGATGCAACGGTTTTCGGGATTGGGCGCGGAGCGGGGAACTGCCCCCTCGAGCTATTGATAGGTTTCCTGAAGAATCCCAAATTTGATATTCGCCCCATTCTCGATTTGATCTCCAATGAGTTCATCCCACTTAGAAATGAAATTGAATGGGGTTACATCATTCCCTATGCTATTGCAGGGATGTTAAACGAACACCCCAGAGGTGCCATGGCTCTGCGTGCCAGCGAAAATCGAGAAAATTATCGCGATTTTTATGAAAGTCTGACCGATGTTGCCTGATTATAGGGAACCATATAAGTGAATATTGATCGATTCAAACAATTTCCCATCATGGGAATTTTGCGAGGTGTGGAGCCTGACATAATCGAACCTTTAACCGATACTGTGATCTCCTCTGGCCTTCAGACAATAGAAATCGCCATGAATACCCCAGCGGCTACGGATCTGATTCGCCAAATGGTGAAATCGGCTGATGGAAGGCTCACCGTGGGTGCCGGAACTGTTCTGACCATTGATGATTTACATCAGGCCCTGGATGCCGGAGCAACGTTTATCGTATCGCCTGTACTGGTTCCCGATGTTGTGGAACACTGCGCGAAGAACTCGATACCCGTATTCCCCGGAGCGCTGACGCCACTTGAAATATACGACGCATGGCAGGCAGGAGCCACGATGGTCAAGGTATTCCCGGCCAAATCCTTTGGACCGGATTACTTAAAAGAGATTAAGGGCCCATTTGGAGATATCGAACTTCTTGCCTGTGGCGGCGTCAAACCCGATAATGTAAGGGAGTTCTTTTCCTGCGGAGCATCGGCAGTCGCCTTCGGTGGAAGTATATTCAAACATGAATGGCTTCGAAAACAGGATTTTAGTAGCATTGAAAATGGTATTAGAGACCTGATTAAAAAAGGAGGGATGAAATGAGTGAGAACATAATCGCCACAATGGAAACAGATAAAGGCCCTATTAAGCTGAAACTCTTTGCCGAGGAAGTTCCATTTACTGTAGCCAATTTTGTTAACCTGGCGCAGCGGGGTTTTTACGACGGTCTGGTTTTCCACAGAGTTATTAACGATTTTATGATCCAATGCGGATGCCCATTGAGCAGGCCCGGTTCTTCAGGAACGCCGGGTACTGGTGGTCCGGGATACAAATTCGGTGACGAGTTTGAATCTGAATTGCGGCATAACAAAGCTGGCATACTTTCAATGGCCAATGCGGGCCCTGGCACTAATGGAAGCCAATTCTTTATTACCCACGGCCCAACACCCCACCTGGATGGAGCCCATGCCGTATTCGGAGAAGCTGTTGGCAAGGAAGATCAAGACGTAGTTAACAGTATTGCACAAGGCGACTCCATTAACAAAGTGACAATTGAAGGCGACCTTTCCCACTTGCAGAAACTCACCCATGAACAAGTTGCTAAATGGGATACTGAACTAGATCAATCCCACCCGAATCTTGGCAAAAATTAAGGGCGGGGTTTTAACCCCACCCTCCAATTCAAATCCCCATTGTAGGGGAACGGCATACCACGCACCTATTTAGCCAGCAGGCCGCCATCCACAGCCATGGGATGGCCGGTAATAAAAGATGCTGCATCCGAACATAACCATACAATTGAGGCTGCTATTTCTGGTGGCTCAGCAATCCTTCCAATAGGGTGATTCTCATTCATTTGCTGGCCCAATTCCGGCATGGCTGAGATGACCTGCTCGATCATCGGTGTACGTGTTGCTCCCGGGCATACCGCATTTACTCGTATGCCTGCAGTTCCATAGTCTAACGCAGCTGTTCTTGTTAAGCCTATTATCCCATGCTTGCTGGCTACATAAGCCGGCATGGCTGCTACCCCAACCATCCCGGCCATTGAAGACGTATTGACGATGGCCCCACCACCTTGTTTTAGCATCTGTTGAATCTCATACTTCATGCACAGAAAGGTTCCTTTTAGGTTAACTCTTATTGCCAGATCAAAGTCTTCTTCAGTGCAATCGGCAGTCGGAGTGGGCATTACTTCCACACCTGCGTTATTTGCAGCACAATCCACACTTCCATAGGTCTCGACGGTTTTATTTATCATCGCTTCCACTTCCGCTGCATTGGATATATCGGCTTTCACGAATATCGCATCCCCACCGGCATCTTTTATCATTTTGACGGTTTCTTCACCACCCTCAACAGCGACATCTGAAACCACCACCTTTGCTCCTTCTTTGGCAAACAGTATGGCTGTATCTCTTCCAATTCCCGAACTTGCTCCCGTAACCAGGGCAACTTTTCCATCCATTTTATCCATTGTCAAATCCTCCTACAATTTACTGAACTCAATTACTAAACCAAGAATAATAAAACACAAACGGAGCCAAATATCAAATGATATAAAAAAGGGCGCGATAAATCGCGCCCTCTACGGATTTTATGTAAATCTATTTGCTATTTTTGAATACCGGCTGCCGCTAAAATATCCGGCACAACCTCTTCTTTTCCAATTGCCATAATGTGTACACCGTCGCATAGGTTTTGTTCTTTAAGCTGCTTTACCATCCTGCCGGCGATCCGAATACCTGTGTTAAGGGCCTCTCCTTTGGGAGCGGCAGCTAGTTCATCGATCAGATGGTCGGGAACGAAAATACCTGGCACATTGTTATTCATGAATTTAGCCATCCTAGCTGAAACCAGCAAAACTATCCCGGCCATGATCTTGACATTGAACTGCCGAGCATACTCCATGAACTTGGCGAAATTTTCCAGATCGTAAATCGCCTGGGTCTGAATAAACTCAGCACCTGCTTCAATCTTCTTTTCAAATTTAGCTAACTGCGGTTCGATGGGATTTGCTTCCGGTGTAACAATGGCCCCAGCGCAGAACTCCGGTGACCCATTCAGATCATTCCCTCCCATGTCTTTTCCTGACTCCAGCAATCTGATTGTCTGTAAAAGCTGGGAAGAATCGAGATCAAAAACACCTTTGGCTGTTGGATGATCCCCAACTGGCACAGCATCGCCAGTGAGACATAAAACGTTTCGAATCCCTCTTGTGTAGGCATAAAGAAGATCGGCCTGAAGCGCCATGCGGTTTCTGTCACGGCAAGTCATCTGTAGAATTGGTTCCCCACCGCGCTCTTTAATAGCCAGGCAACCGCCGATCGACGGAAAACGCATCACTGAGCTCTGGTGATCAGTGACATTTATGCCATCAACGATATCCTTCAGGAGATCAATATGATGCAACATCGGCTCTATGTTGGTTCCCTTGGGAGGGCCAATCTCACTGGTGATTACGAATTTGCCGGACTCTAGCGCTTCTTTGAAAGAGCTTTTTGCCATAGTTTCTCTCCTCTTGCCTTTGCAAGATTCTACATGCACGCTGGAATTGTCAACTTAATACGCCAATTCCAGCATGTCCATGAGGGCGCATTGAAATGTGCCCCTGCATCACGAGACTTTGATCACTTTCGGTCGCGGTTCCACGTGGTAATTCTTGGGTTCGTGATATTTCTTCATCAGGTCCAGTCTGCCCTGAATTTTCAGCCGATTATATATCAGGGTAAAAGCACAGTCCCGCTCTTTATCGACTTCACACTTCCCATTGCTTGTTCCACCACACGGGCCATTCACCAGCCCTTTATGACAAGCTGTAATGGGACAAATACCAGCAGTTTCGCCAATAATGCATTGTCCACACTGATCGCATGCTTCCTTGAAAGTGCCGGGGGTATCTTCCACTCCGATGAATAGGGTATCCACTGCAGGAATAACGGGTTTTTCAATATATGATGCTATTTTCTGCACACCCAGAGCACATGACATCACCAGGATGGCCGTAGCGTTCTCAATAGCCTGGCCATGCTGCTTCATGATTTCCTCTGTAACTTCATCGCAAGCTGTGGGGACAACGGTTGAACCAGTGACCAGCTTTCCTAATTCCTGAAGTTTCCCACACATTTCGGCAACTTCTTCGACACCACCGGTGTGGGTCATGGTAGTGCATGTTCCGCATCCAAATATGAAAATCCGGTCAAACGGCTCTAAAATTTCCTTAACAGCTTCAAAGTCCTTCTGCTTGGTAATCGATTTCATCCTCTCCTCCCGTGCGATACATTGCCACTGAGACACAGAGAAATTAGAGAATCATTCTTTTTATTCCCCTCTTCAATACCGGTACATTGAAATTGATCAATAGTCCCACTTTTTTACCTGTTACTCTCGAATATGAAAGGAGTTGAGCTTCAAATATCGGATCCATTCTGTCTACCGCTTTCAACTCCACTATAACCTGGTTTTCGACCAGTATATCATGCCTATGCTCTCCCAGTTTTTGTCCTTTATAAATCACAGGTACTTGAACTTGTCTCTCAAAAGGTATGTTATTCGCATTTAATTCATAACACAGTGCACTTTCATAAATCGATCCCAATAGTCCCGGCCCCAAGTTTCGATGTACTTCAATGGCACATCCAATGATACTTTCAGTAACTTGGCCCAATAAACCTGAATCGGTTCGATTCACAACTATTTTTCTCGGTGCCTCTGTGGCTACTTTTACGTTTCCAGGTCACACCGCAGGCACCGTTTCGCTTCAAACTGCGCTCTCTCTTCTGAAAAGCCAAGCTCTATTTCGTTGAAACTTGTCCTTCGTTCTTCCGGCGAAAGGATCGGCATTTCACTTCGAGGCTCTGCCTTCCACTCCTCTACCGCTTCTTCTTCCGGCACTGCTTCACGGAAAATCTCACTCCTTAGATCATACATTCGTACCGGAGTATCATCTTTTGTGAAATATTTTTCAATTGCCATCGCTCCCCTGCGTCCGGCAGCGATAGCTTCGATAACCATACCCGGACCTGTTACGAAATCGCCACCGCCAAAGACTCCGGGGATATTGGTCGCCAGGGTATTACTATCAACACTCAACGTTTCCCACCGAGTACGCTCCAATGCACTATCAGCCGGAAGGAAGGACATGTCAGCTGCCTGGCCAACGGCGGCAACCACTGTATCCGCTTCGATGAATGAATCTGAACCTTCAATCGGTACTGGACGCCGCCGACCACTGTCATCCGGTTCGCCAAGTTCCATTTTAATACACTGCAACCCAGACACCTGCCATCCCTCGTTAACGATGCGGGTTGGACTGGTCAGAAAATGCATCTTGATTCCCTCAGCTATGGCCTCGTCGTATTCCACCTCGGTCACCGGCATCTCATTTCGTGATCGGCGATAGTAGAGATTTACATCTTCGGCACCCATACGAAGCGCGCTTCGGGCAGTATCCAGAGCTACATTCCCGCCTCCTATAACTGCGACCTTCTTCCCGACCTTTATAGGTCGACCAATCTTGGCATCCCTTAAAAACTGAAGCCCATAATAGAGTCCTTCAATCCCTTCAACTTCACCGGGGATACCTACGCGCTGGCTCCTTTGAGCGCCGGCTGCAATGAACACAGCATTATATCCTTCGTTTTTGAGATGATCAATAGTGTAATTTGTATTTATCGGTGTATTGTACCTTATTTCTACGCCTTTCTTAGCGATATAATCAATGTCCTTCTGTATAACCTCTGCAGGAAGACGAAAAGCCGGGATAGCAACGGAAAGCATTCCACCACCGAGCGGAAGCGCTTCAAAAACAGTTGCCTCGTATCCCATCGAGGCCAAGAAATAACTGCAAGCAAGACCGGTAGGACCGCCACCAACGATGGCCACTTTTTCCTTCTGAGTTCGAGGAAACGGTTCCGGATCTGTAGTAGCATTTTTAAAATACCAATCAGCAGCAAAACGTTTTAATGAACGAATAGCAACCGACTCATCCAATTCACCACGACGGCACCGGACTTCACACGGATGATGGCAGATACGACCGCAAATTGAGGGGAAGGGATTCCTCTCACGAATCACATCAATTGATTTTTGATAATCCCCTTCAGCGATAGCTGCAACATACTTGGGAATATTGATTCCCACCGGACAAGTATGCTGACATGGTGAGATCATCAGGGCATCACAGACAGCAGCCGGACACTTGTGCTCCTTTATGTGAGCCTCATATTCATCTTTGAAGTAATTTATGGTAGTTAAAATAGGATTGGGACACGTCTGCCCCAGTCCACATAAAGAACAGGTTTTCACTACTTTTGCAATGTCGAGTAGTTTATCAAGATCAGCTTCTTCTCCTTTGCCCTGAGTTATTCGGGTGAGGATTTCCAGCATCTGACGGGTGCCCAGCCTGCAGGGCGTACATTTGCCACACGACTCATCTTGAGTGAAACTCAGGAAATAGCGCGCGATTTCGACCATGCAAGTGTTCTCGTCGAGAACCACCATTCCGCCAGAACCCATAATCGAACCCAATTGTGCCAGGGAATCATAGTCCACCGGTCTATCCAGAAAACGGGCCGGGATGCAACCTCCGGAAGGCCCACCCGTTTGAACGGCTTTGAACTCCTTTTCGCGGGGAATACCACCCCCTATATCGAAAATGATATCCCTCAGCGGAGTGCCCATCGGGACCTCAACAAGCCCACTATTTGCTATTTTACCGGTTATAGCAAAGACAGCCGTACCGGTGCTTTTTTCGGTGCCAATACCTGCAAACCACTCCGCTCCATTATCAATAATCGCCGCGATAGCGCATAGAGTCTTAACATTGTTGATATTGGAAGGTTTTCCATCCAGACCGGAAGTGGCCGGGAAAGGAGGCCGCGGTCGAGGCATGCCGCGCCTGCCCTCGATTGATGCCATTAATGCCGTTTCCTCACCACATACGAAGGCCCCTGCACCTTCCATAATAATGATATCGAAATCAAATCCTGAGCCCAGGATATCTTTCCCCAAGAATCCCTTATTTCTGCTTTGGTCCAGTGCGATTTTCACCCGGCTCACTGCCAGTGGATATTCTTCTCGAACGTAGACATATCCAGTACTAGCTCCTGTGGCAAAACCACAGATTGTTAGCCCCTCCAGCATCGCGTGGGGATCGGCCTCCAAAATGGACCTATCCATAAACGCACCCGGATCGCCTTCATCAGCGTTGCAGATAACATATTTCGTGGGTCCCGGCGCATCGTGACAAAACTGCCATTTCATAGCCGTGGGTGCCCCGGCACCACCACGTCCTCTCAAACCAGATGTCTTTATCTCGGCGATCACATCTTCCGGGGTCATCGTTGCCAGTACTTTTCTGAGTGCCCGATAGCCACCACATTCCACATAATCTTCGATTTTTTCCGGATTTATACGTCCGCAATTGCGTAGAACCACCCGCTGCTGCTTGGCATAGAAATTGATTTGGGAGTAAAGGGGAACAGGCTTACCACTTACCGGATCAATGTAGAAGAGCCTTTCGACCGGCTTACCTTCCTTGAAATGCGAAGCAACGATTTCTTCGGCATCTTCTGGCTGAACCATGGTATAGAAAATGCCATCCGGCTCAATAACTACATTGGGACCCTGCTGGCAGAAGCCATGACAACCGGTAAAATCAATAACGGCATTTTTAACGCCCTGCCGCTCAACTTCAGCTTTCAGAGCTTCGTAAGCTGCATCTCCGCCTCCGGAAACGCACCCGGTGCCTCTACAAACGAGAACGGTATATTGAGGTTTGCTCATAAATTAACCTCTATTTCTGATCTCTAGAGCTAAATATCTGCGTCACTTTCTTTGGATTCAGTTGACCGTAGTTATCATTGTTAATCACCATATTGGGTGCAATTGCACAAACACCAATACAGGCGACAGTTTCCAATGTGTATTCGAAATCCGGTGATGTTTCGCCTTCTTCAAGGTCAAGGTTCTGCTTAACCAGTTTCAATATCGTTTTCCCGCCACGCACATGACAGGCTGTACCTCTGCATACTTTGACTATATTTTTCCCTCGTGGAGTTGTATAGAGACCGGTATAGAAGCTGATCACGCCCTGAACCTGGCTGGGAAAGATATCCAATCCATCTGCTATCTGTTTAATCGCCTCAGGTGGAATATATCCTAACTTCTCCTGGACTTCTTGCAACAATGGGATAAGTGACCAACGCTGTCCTTTATATTTTTCAATTATCTCATCAAGTACAGTCAGATCAACTTCTGGTGGATTTATGTTATTGCTCATAATCGAAACCCCGTCTTCAGTGTTCAACTACCGTTTCTCTCGCAATATTTTGTTAAGTTGTAACCTCAGAGGTCTCCGGAGTCATAGCACCCAGCCTTGCCGATTTTGAACTCCGAGTTCCATTCCCGAACCTATAGAGTGTTTTGCCTGATGGATGTTTTATCGTTAGTTGACTCTCAGCCCTTTCTGCTGAAATTTGAGATTCCTCTGCCGAAAGCCTTCCGTACCCGCGAGGAAATCTATCTTCATAAAAGCGTCTGGTACCGGCTCTATCAGTTTCCGACTTGGGCCAATACACTCCCCCGGATTCAATTTCTTCATAATTAATTCCACGATATATGTGAACCGTTTCACCTATCTCTGCCATGATCTCTTCTGCTGAGGCGTATTTCATATCAGATCCCATCTCATCTGCTATTTTCTGTATAATCTGCCAATCCGGTAAGCTACCTCCTATCGGATCAACAGCTTGCCTGACGCGCTGAACTCTGCGTTCGAAATTGGTGAAAGTACCATCCTTCTCTGCAAAACTTGCTGCTGGTAAAACAATGTTTGCCAGTTTTGCCGTCTCTGTAAAGAATAGGTCTTGTACAACCAGAAAATCCAAGGACGAAAGAGCTTCTGTTATCTTCGATTCATCTGGGAAATTCGCAACGGGGTTCTCCCCTACAATGTACATTGCCTTAATTTTTCCCGACTTCGCCTGCTCGATCATTTCAATGACTGATAATCCGGAATTCCCTTGAACTTTCTGGTAACCGGGCAACAAATCGGGAACACACCCCATATCAGTTGCGCCCTGGGCATTGTTTTCTCTTCGCAACAATAAAAGCCCTCCGCCACCCTTCCCAATGTTTCCGGTTACCAAACTCAGATTAGCCAGAGCACGAATGCTTCTGGAGCCGACAGGACTTTGTGTTATTCCCGTTCCAACGATGATCGTAGCACTATTTGCTTCGGCGAAAAGCCGAGCCGCGTTTAGAGTTTCCTCGGCAGGGATATCGGTAATTTCCCGAACATGCTCCGGTGTATATTTCTCTATTGATTTCGAAATGGTATCGAAGTTCTCTGTTTTCTCAGTAGCAAATTCCTTGTTGGTCAGGTCCTGATCAAAAACTGCCTTTATTATTCCGTTGATTAGAACATCGTCAGTGTCTATGCCTGGACGTAACCATAAGTTCGTAAACAGACCAAGATCGGTTTCTGCGGGATTGATAAGGATCAGTTTTGTGTTGTTGTATTTTGCAGCCCGTTTAATAGCGTACCCAACAATCGGGTTCGATATCACAGGATCAGCCCCGATGAGCATGATTACTTGCGATTGTTCAATATCGTCAATCGGATTGGTACTGGTCGGAAAACGCAAACACCCCTCGAGTCCCGTTCTTGTTGCAAAATCATAAAGGCTGCCACCGTTGTCTATGTTATTCGTGCCCAATACACCACGAGCAAACTTCTGCAAAACATAGTTTTCTTCATTCGTACACTTCGATGATCCGTAAACCGCTAGACTATCCGCTCCATTGGCACCTTTTGTCTGGTCAAACCCCTGAGCAACTGCGCTGATTGCCTCTTCCCAGGAAACTGGTTGAAACTCACCATCTACCTTTATCAGAGGCTGAGTAAGTCTTTCTGAACTATGCACATAATCAAACCCAAAGGTACCTCTGGCACAAAGTGTAATACCATTAGGTGAGTTTTCTTCCTTCGGTCGCGCTCTTACTATGCGATCGCCACTAACCTCAAGATTAATATTGCACCCGCATCCACAGAAAGAGCAAACCGTGGATACTACCTTTGTCGCAGTTCCGCTCAAAACCCTTTTCGTTTCAGAAAGGGCACCAGTGGGGCAAATGGAAACACACGTACCGCAGAACATACAAACAGATTTTTCAAGTGGCAAATCTCCCAATGTCGCCGGATGAGAGGCAAAGCCTCGATCTATGAAATCGATAGCACCTTGAACCACTAATTCCTGATCCGCCCGGATACACTTGGCACACATGATACATTTACTGAGGTCACGCTCTATAAACGGGTTCAATTCCTGAATCACTGCAGGGTGTGGAATTCTCTGCAAGTCAATTAGTCCAATCCCAAGATCAGTAGCTATTTGACGCAACTGGCAACGGTTGCCTTTATCGCATACCATGCACGTATCAGGATGACTGGCGAGCATTAGTTTAACAATTGTTTTACGGCTCTCCAGAACCTTTTCTGATTTGGTATTAATCACCATCCCCGGTGCTATAGGAGCAACACAGGATGCTAAAAGAGCACCGTTACGTTCGTCCTCTACGATGCATATACGGCAAGCACCGTATGGTTTAAGATGAGGATCATGGCATAGAGTTGGAATGTGAGTGCCTGATTCACGGGCCAGGTCAAGGATGGTCATTCCAGGATGGCCGCTTACTTCAACCCCATTTAGAGTAATAGTGACAGCCTGCAACTGTGAATCTCCTTTGCCGAGGATTATGTGGACAAAACGGATTCTTATTCTTGCATCGCCCTGAGTAATTAGTGACTAGGTTACACCAAACCACAGGACTTGTCAACATTATAAAATCCACAAACCAATAGGTATTCGTTTGTAGATAAATCTCACAATACTTGACTTCCAAAAGATGGATTGTCATAATTGTGCCAATATCAGGGTAGTATCAATGAGAAGCAAACCTCTAGATTACTACAAAGCGCTGTATCAGATTGCCACGGAAGTGGACTCCAGCACATCAACCAAAGATGTGCTCAATGGAATTGTACGAAGTACAGCTAAAGTAATTGGTATAAAAGGTTGCTCCCTGATGTTGCTTTCACAAGATCGCAAACGGCTAGTACACACCGTAGCATACGGACTAAGCAATTCATATATCCGAAAAGGTTCGGTAACGATCGACCCCATAACCGATGAGGCGCTTAAGGGCAATCCGATAATCGTCTTCGACGCAACCACAGATCCTCGAATTCAGTACAAAGCCCAGGCAAAAGAAGAAGGAATAGCTTCAATCCTCTCGATGCCCATGGTCCTCCGCGAAGAAGTCATTGGTATTTTACGAGTATATACCAGCGAACCGCGTGATTTTACTACCGACGATATTGAATTCTTGAACCTCGTTGCCGCCTTGGGAGCAATTTCCCTAAGAAAGGCACGCGAATACGAGTCACAAGAACAATACTACGAGAAGCGCCTGCAGGAGAAAATGGCACAACTTGAACAAAGCCAGGAGGACCTGGCAAAGGTAGAAGAGGCAAAAGATAAACTTCTCGCTTTTATCTCCATGGTAGCCCATGATCTGAAAGCTCCCATTGCTGCCATACAAACTTATTTCGGTGTGATGCTGGGGGGATATACTGGCGAACTCAACGAAAAACACCAGTCAATGATCGAAAAAAGCAGTGCCAGGTTAGATGGGCTACTGGAATTCATCAGTGACCTCTTGGATATCTCACGTATTGAAACCGGGCAAATTGTCAACGAAATGGAGCAAGTATCGCTGAATGAGATCACCGATGAGTTGCTGGAAGACATAGATCGTCTGGCAGAACAAAAAGAGATACAACTTATAGTTGATATTCCACCTGATCTTCCTCCTATTCATGGTTCCTCTCTTCGATTGCAGCAGGCACTAACTAACCTGCTAAGTAATGCTATAAAGTTTACTGCCGAGGGTGGAACTGTGAATCTGCAACTACTATCAAAGAATGGCGAAATCATCGGTGAAGTGCAAGATGATGGGATTGGTATTCCAGCAGAAGATCTTCCTCACATTTTTGAGGACTTCTATCGCGCTACGAATGTAGAAGCTCCCGGATCAGGATTGGGCTTGCCGATTGTTAAGAGAATCATTGAAGCCCACGGAGGCCAAATAGAAGCGAAAAGCCCTTGCCCCGAAACACTCTGCGGATGCAAATTCACATTTTCATTACCCGCTGAAACCCAATAACTAAATCCTGATATAACGATTACCAAGAACGACTGGACTTGCGGCTTCAACTATTAGTATAATAATAGCCGTTGGGGCTATCGGAGGAGAATATTTGTCCCAAAAAAACAAGGTGCTAATCATCGATGATGATCCGGATATACGTGAGGCACTGTATATAGTTCTTGACTCACAGGAATATCAAGTCACTACCGCTCGATATGGTAAAGAAGGTCTTGATTTGATCAAACAGGATAAGCCTGATTTGGTAATCCTGGATTTAATTATGCCAGGGATGGGAGGATTCTCTGTATACAAACAACTTAAGGATCCCAATAAACCTGAGTTGAATGACATCAGAATACTCATCCTGACGTCAGTGAGAGAAGAGTCCAGCCGCACTCAGTTTGAACAGGAAACGGGAACTAAATTGGCGGTGGATGATTATATAGAGAAGCCATTTTCACCTGCAGCAATGCTTGAAAGGGTCGGAAAACTTCTCAGTTAATAAGTGAGGCGTTGAAATAGTTTAGCTCACCATTTGTAATAAGGAGTGATCAAATGACAGACAAACAAGCCAAGATACTACTAGTGGATGACGATCCCGATCTCGTTGAAGCTACATCGATCGTCCTCCGAACCAAGTATGAGGTTATAACGGCTACTGAAGGTGAGGAAGGAATTCGAAAAGCCAGAGAAGAGAACCCGGATTTGATAATCCTTGACGTCATAATGCCCGTAAAAGATGGTTTCACTGCTGCAGAGCAGCTAAAGAAAGATCCTCAGCTCAGCGAAATTCCAATCATAATGCTAACCAGTTATGCGGAGCGCAAAGGCGAAACAAATATTCCGGCCTCCAAGGGCATGACGCTTGAAGCCGAGGACTATATCGAGAAACCGGTTAAACCGGATGAATTGCTTAAACGCGTTGAGGAACTGCTGTAATACTCTTCAATTCTCTTGTAACTTTTATCGAAAGGACCATAATAGGGGCAGGTTGGAACCTGCCCCTATAGTTTGCATAGAGCATCACAGAGGTCGAAGATTTGACTGACTTCCCACCGGAAATCACCAAAGAGGAAATGGGGAAAGTGTCCCTATTCCTTAGCAATATCAACTCCACATTCTCCAAAGAAAGGTCTAATCTCATCCCCATTCTACAAGAAGCCCAGAACAGGATTGGATATCTCCCTCACGAAGCCATGCTGGGAATAGCTGAATTCTTGGA
This sequence comes from Chloroflexota bacterium, assembly GCA_013203045.1. Lineage (GTDB taxonomy): Bacteria > Chloroflexota > Dehalococcoidia > SZUA-161 > SpSt-899 > JABMQN01. The sequence continues at coordinate 29,770 of JABMQN010000016.1, read as the reverse complement.
TATACCAGATATTGACGTCTACAGCGTTGTAACGTTCTACAATCAATTTCGACTGAATCCACCGGGCAAACACTCGATTCGAGTATGCATGGGTACTGCCTGTCATGTCGGTGGTGGTACCGTCATCATGGATGCATGGAAACGTCGTTTGGGTATCGATAAACGGCAAACAACACCTGACCGCGAATTCGATCTTGATACCGTTGCCTGTGTTGGATGCTGCGCTATGGCCCCGGTGACAGTGATCGATGAGGAAGTTCAGGGCAAGATAAGTCCCACCAGAGTAGATGGTATTCTTCTTGGGTACCAGATTGAACGAAAAAAGGAGTCTCAGAGTTCGTGAGTTCCGAAATAGCTTCTGCATATCAGCAACTCAAAGAGACCTCCCAGTCTCGTTGGACTGATCTGATACAGGGAGATAAACCAGTCATTATGGTAGGAACTGCAACTTGCGGCAGGGCCGCCGGTGCCCTTGATGTATTGGAATCTATTCGGAAAACTCTGGGAGATGATCATCAGGATATTCCCGTGTTGGAGGTTGGTTGCATAGGACATTGCTATGCAGAACCTCTGGTTATAATCGCCAAACCCGGCGGGGAATATCCGCCTCTCTTATATGGCTACGTAACTCCGGAAATCGCTCAATTATTGGTACGTGACTATGTCTTCGGGGAAGATCCTTCTCTTGAATTCCTACTCGGAGCCATGGAAACCAATGAACTTCTCCCTTCGATGAATGACCTTCCTCGTTCTACATATGAACACTACATTATTTTGGAGAACTGCGGTCGGATCGATCCCGATAATATTGATCATTACATTGCAACAGGCGGATACGGGGCTCTGGCCAAATCATTGCAGATGCAACCTGAGAACGTTGTTGAAGAAATCAAGAAATCCGGCCTCCGGGGAAGGGGTGGGGCAGGTTTTTCGACTGGGGCAAAATGGCAAATATGCCGTGATTCAGAAAGCGATTACAAATATATAATATGTAATGCCGATGAGGGGGATCCCGGGGCCTTCATGGATCGAGCCATACTTGAAAGCGATCCGCATTCGCTCATCGAAGGAATCGTCATCGCTGCATATGCCGCAGGTACCCAAGAAGGATATGTCTACATTCGAGCCGAGTATCCTCTGGCGGTGCAACGCGTAACCAAAGCAATTGAACAAGCCCGGCAGTCAAACCTGCTTGGCGATAATATTGTGGGTAGCAATTTCAGCTTTGACATCTCTGTTTTTCAAGGTTCAGGGGCATTTGTTTGCGGCGAAGAGACCGCACTCATCGCTTCAATTGAAGGCAGGGCGGGCATGCCTCATCATCGCCCTCCGTTTCCGGCAGTCAACGGGCTGCACGGCAAACCAACCATCATCAACAATGTAAAGACTCTGGCTTCAGTACCTCGTATAATTGATCGTGGGGCAGACTGGTTTTCGGGAATTGGGCTTAATGCGACAAAAGGCACCACCGTATTCGCCCTTGCCGGCAAGATAACAAACACTGGTTTGACGGAAGTTCCAATGGGTACAACATTGCGTGATGTCATCTTCGAGATCGGTGGCGGTATTCCTGAAGGCAGACAGTTCAAAGCTGTACAGATCGGTGGACCTTCCGGAGGATGCCTTCCGGAATCAGCTCTCGATCTTCCTATCGATTTCGACTCTCTTAGAGATGCTGGGGCCATGATGGGTTCAGGTGGCATGGTTATCCTGAATGAAGATGATTGCATGGTCGATGTAGCCCGGTACTTCCTTGAATTTACCCAGAATGAGTCCTGTGGAAAGTGCACTGTGTGCAGACTCGGAACGAAGCAGATGCTTAACATGCTCGACGATATTACCAAAGGTGAGGCCAAACTCGAAGACCTCGTTACACTTGAACAGCTAGCACATGATATCAAGGCAGGGTCACTCTGCAATCTGGGAAAAACAGCGCCCAATCCCGTACTGACAACCCTTCGGTACTTCCGTGATGAATACGAAGCACATATTCATGACAAGCACTGTCCGGCCCGCAGGTGTTACAACCTGATGGCGTACTATATTCTCCCTGAGAAATGCCAGCGATCTTGTGATGCTTGTGTTGGTACTTGCACGGTTGAAGCCATTTATCAGGGGAAAACAGGAATAAAAGTCATTGATCAGGATAAGTGCGTTAAGTGCAATACCTGTGTAGAGGCCTGCCCTCCACAATACAACGCCATAACCAGGATTTCGCCTTTGAGTGAACTTCCGGAAGCTATGCCGCCAATGGAGAAGAAATGAGCACTGTTTCTATCACTATCAATGACACTCGAATGCAAGCTCACCTCGGCGTGAAAATACTGGAAGCGGCGCTAAATGCCGGGATTCACATCCCTTATGCCTGCTTTGAAGCTGGGGCTGACCCTCCCGTTAAAGGCTGCAAGCTTTGTTATATTGAACTTAATGGGAACATAGCAAATGCCTGTGCTGAACCTGTTGCTGAGGGCATGGTGATTAAAACAAATACAGCGGAGGTGGAAAGACTCCGCCGCAGTCGGATGCAATTTCCCGGTTGATTGCAAGCTGTGGAAATGACCATGAGTAGTATAACTCTGACAATCGATAACAAAAAGGTTACCGCTCCGGAGGGCCAGAGTATACTCTGGGCAGCTTTGGATAATGATATTTACATACCAAATCTTTGTGCGATCCGTGAAAGGACCGATCCCGCTGCATCATGCCGACTTTGTTTCGTCGAAGTTGAAGGCAAGCCAATGCCAGTCACTGCCTGTACGGAACCGATCACAGAGGGGATGGTGGTGAATACTAAGGGAACCGAATCGCAATCATTGGCTCGAACCGCCCTGGAGCTGCTTCTGGCCAGTCATCCTGTAGATTGCGGTCACTGTGCTGCCAACAATTCCTGCGAACTTCAAAAAGCAGCAAAGCATCTGGGAGTTAAGCTTAACACTAAACGATATCGAAAACTCCTCAAAGAACTCCCAATTGACGATAGTAGTCCTATCTTCATTTACGACCCGAACAAGTGTGTGCTTTGCGGAAAGTGCGTCTGGAAATGTCATGAACTTGGAATAGGAGCTATTGGATTCGCATATCGCGGATTCGATCGAATGGTAACCTCATTTGCCGGCCAGCCCATTGGTCAGTCCAACTGCAATCAGTGCATGGAGTGTGTTTCCATTTGCCCGGTGGGAGCATTGGTGGCAAAGGAAAACACATGAGCTACACGACCCTCACCCCGGAAAAAGAAAACGGGGTGGCCACAATAACGCTGAATCGCCCAGATAAACTCAATGCTATCTGCCCCGAACTGGTTACTGATTTGATCAACGTGATCGATGAAGTTGCGCAGGATGATGAAGTTCGCTCAGTATTACTCACCGGCGCCGGCCGTGCTTTCTGTGCCGGAGGTGACATAGGTGATCTCCTTTCTTCATCGATGGAGAACCCGGTAGAATTGATGGCCACCAGCAAGCAAGGCGCCATAATCATTTCCGGGATGAGAAACATGCCCAAACCATGGATTGCCGCTGTCAATGGGCCTGCAATCGGAGCCGGATGTAATCTTGCCCTCGGTTGTGATATTATAATTGCGGCCCAAAATGCCACTTTTAGCCAGGCCTTCATGAGTCTTGGGTTGCACCCGGATACTGGCGGAGTGTACCTGCTAACACGTTTGGTTGGCACCGCCCGGGCCTGCGAGTTGATCTTTACTGGTAAAACGATTGACGCCACTGAGGCTGAGAGAATCGGGCTCATTAATCAAGTGGTACCCGCAGATCAACTCGAAAGCACAGCAAAACAAATGGCGCTTCGCCTGGCCAAAGGCCCTTCGAAGGCTATCGGCATGGCCAAGGCCACTATATATCAGGGGATGACTATGGACATGGCCTCGCTGTTGGAAGCCGAAGTAAGAGCCACTTGCCTCAGTATGGCAACCGAAGATGCCAAAGAAGGTATAAAGGCAATTCTGGAAAAGCGGAAACCTGAGTTTAAAGGGAAATAGAATTTGTGCTTCGACAGGCTCAGCACAAACGAATTCTTTTCCCCCGATCACTCTGAGCTTGTCGAAGAGCGAATCTGTTAAGGAAGGCAAACAAATTGGGAACCACAATTGTAACTGCAGGAAAGGGCGGCACCGGTAAGACCACTATAGCTGCTTTACTCATAAACCAATTATCTGAGAAGGGAACCGTTTTGGCTGTCGATGCTGATCCCAGCACCAATTTGAACTTGGCGCTGGGAATGCCTTTGGAAGATACAATCGGGCAAGTACGGGAAGAGATGGCAATTGCCGTGAAGAGTGGCGCCTACGATGATAGTGTTGCCAAGCCCGATTATATCGAGATGAAGATAATGGAATCGCTGGTCGAATCGGAAAAGATCGATCTTATCGCCATGGGTAGACCTGAGGGCCCAGGATGCTATTGTGCAGCCAACAGTATGCTTCGCACTTCCATCGACAGACTGGGTAAGAACTACGATTATGTAGTCATCGATTGTGAAGCCGGAATGGAGCACGTCAGCCGCCAGACAACCAGAGACATTGACATCTTGTTAGTGGTAACTGACCCAACTATTCGAGGCGTTATTGCCGCCGGTAGAATGAAGCCGCTCATGAAGGAAATCAGAACTCATGTGAGCCAAATCTGGCTGATCGTTAATCGGGTAGTTGATGAACTTCCAGCGGAGATAGAAGCATCGGTCAAAGAAAACGATCTTGATTTGCTAGTAAGCATTCCTGCAGATCCCAACCTGGCTGCTATCGAGATTAAGGGAGAACCCTCCATTACTCTGCCTTCTGACTCACCGCTTCAGGTGAGTATCAAGGATATAATAAATAAATTGGGACTTAAATAAGGAGGAAAAAATGGAAATCATCGGAGAAAGTATTCATATTATCTCCAAAGAAATCAGGGAATCCGTTGAAAACCGCGATAAGACTTTTATTCAGGAGTTAGCGAAGAAACAGGTTGCTGGCGGAGCCAAGTACATAGACCTGAACATCGGGCCCCGGAAGAAGGACGGTGTCGAGGTAATGCAGTGGATGGTTGAGACCGTAATGGAAGTTGTTAGCGCGCCTACAGGTATTTGTCTCGACACCACCAATGCAGCAGCTATTGAGGCTGGCCTAAAGATGCTCCCGAAAGATCCGAAACCTATCATCAATTCCACTAATGCCAATCCAGAGCGAATGAAGGTTCTCATGCCTATGGCAGCAGAACATGATGCTTATCTTATCTGCCTCACACTTCGCGCCACTGGTCTTCCTGCAACCGCCGATGAACGCGCTGAAATCGCAGCTACGGATCTGATGATGGCAGCGATGGAATACGGTTTACCAATGGAGAACATCATCTTTGATCCGCTGGCCATGACAGTAGCTGGCACGCAATCCCATGCTCCTGAAGTAGTAAAGGCCTGTCAGGTCATGAAACAGTTGAACGATCCGCCGTTCCTGACCACCTGCGGACTTTCCAACGTTTCCAATGCATGCCCAGAAGAAGTTCGCCCGATTTTGAATCGAGTATATGCTGCTATGCTGGCCGGCGGAGGAATGGACTGGCCCATCGCCGATGCTTTTGATACCGATCTTCAAAAAACCCTTAAAGTTGTTAACACCCGGGACGATTCCACCCCACTTAATAAACTTTATCTTGCATTGTATGATGCCGCTGAAAACATGATGCTTGAGGAATTCGATTTCAGCATCGTTGATCAGAGTGATCCGGAGCAGGTCGCTGTCATGAAGACGGCCAAGATTCTACTTAACCAGACACTTTATGCCGCTGGATTCCTGAATCTATAGAAAACGTTGTAGGGGCGGGTTTGAAACCCGCCCCTACCCTCGTCTCCCAAATTCGCTTTCGAGTTGGGAGACGCTGAATTGTATCATTGTTGGTCTACCGTGGGGGCAAGTGCGAGGTAACGCTGTTTCTTCAAGTTGATGCATCAGTTCCTCCATCTCTTGAATATTCAATGTCTGACCTGCCCTGATCGCTCCGTGGCATGCAAGCGAAACCACAATCCGTTCCCGCCAGTCGCTACTTTGTAATTCCCCCAGTGAATCAATTATCTCTGCTAACACTTGAGGAATGTTTTGCCTATGCAGCACCGCCGGCACTGCACGCAATAGATACGTTCGTTCCCCAAACCGATCCAAGGTAAAACCGGCTTCGCTAAGAACTTCGCCTTGCGATCTTAGGAAATCCTCTCGCTGAGCAGTGACATCAATCGTTATCGGTTCCAGCAATCCCTGCACTTCCACCGATTGCTTTGCCTGCTGCTCTTTTATCTTTTCGAATAGAACTCTTTCGTGAGCCGCATGCTGGTCAATCAGATACATTCCGTCGGGGCCTTCTGTAATTATATAAGTGTTCCGCAACTGACCGATCAGCCGGAGAATCGGTAATTGCGTTGTTGTTTCAATCTGGCACGATTCTCTAGCAAGCAATGTACCACTTGAAGATGGCCCCATGTTTTCTTTGATGGGCATCGGAATGGTCGTGAGTTGAGGACTCGTAAAAAGAGGTGTACTGACCCTCATATTTGGAATTGGGGTATAACCCACCAGGGTCTCCCTCACGGCTTTTTGCACTGCTAGAAAAACATCACGTTCATTGCGGAATTTTATTTCCCGTTTAGTGGGATGAACATTGACATCAATATCCCCCGACGGCAGCGCGATATTGAGAACCACTATCGGATGCTTTCCCGTCATCAACATGCCCTGATAAGCCTCTTCAGTAGCATATGAAATCATCCTATTTTGAATCCAACGACGATTGACGAAAAAGCTCAAGTAGTTTCGATTAGAGCGACTCACGGATGATGGACTGATGAATCCACTGACGCCACCTTCGTTTGTGGTTATCTCCAACATCGACTGTGCAGTTTCCAGACCATAAACCTCAACAAGAGCATCCCTCAAATCACCATTTCCCGGTGTACGTAATGTGATACGCTCGTTCATTAGAAGACTGAACTTCACCTCCGGAAAAGCCATACTGTATTGAGTCACCAACTGACTTATATGGCTGTTCTCTGTGGCAATAGATTTTAGAAACTTCAGCCGAGCCGGAACATTCTCGAACAAGTTCCGTACAGTCACTGTTGTCCCTTGTGGACATCCCTGCCTTTTCTTATTTTTAATAGTCCCATTTTCTAATATGACAGATGTCCCAGCTACTTCATCTCGATATCTTGTTAGCATTGAGACATCAGCAACCGAAGCGATCGTTGGCAGAGCTTCACCTCGGAAACCCAGGCTTAAGATACCTTCAATATCACTTTCAGACGTTATCTTACTGGTGGCATGCCTCTCAAAAGCGATTTCCAGTTCATCCTCAGGAATACCACTACCATTATCAATAACACGAATTAACTGTATTCCCCCTCCGGAAACCTCAACGGAAATATGATTGGCTCCGGCATCCAGTGAGTTTTCTACGAGTTCTTTCAACACTGAGGCTGGTCTTTCCACGACTTCGCCCGCCGCAATCTTGGAAACAACCAGGGGTGATAATATTTGTATAGCCAATTTTATATTTCTCGCTAATTGTTGCTCTATTTTAGCAAAACGATAAGGTTCTTCACAAAAGTCAAGAACATCACTTTGAATAAGCAGAGTCTAAATTTGGTGTATTATACCATCATTGATCAAAAAATAGTCGCAAAAAGCACCATTGTTCCTTGCGTTTGAACTCCATTTGGCTTAGAATAGTCATGAACTCGTGCAAAAATGCTCACATCACAGGAGGATATCTGGTGGGATACGTTTCAGACCGATTGGATGACTTAAATCAAAGAAAAGAAAAAGAACTGGCCATGGGAGGGCCTGATCGCATAAAAAAACATCACGATTCAGGCAAACTGACAGCTAGAGAACGGCTAGAGCTTCTTTTCGATCCCGGCAGTTTTCGCGAGACTGACATGTTTGTTCGTCATCGGGCAACACTATTTGGAATGGATAAAACCTTCGTGCCTGGTGAAGGCGTTGTCACCGGACATGGAACCGTAAACGGTCGTAAGGTGTGTGCCTACTCTCAGGATTTCACTGCAACTGGCGGCACACTGGGTGAAATGCACGCCAAAAAAATATGCAAGGTCATGGACCTGGCAATGAAGATCGGTTGCCCTCTTGTCGGGTTCAATGATTCAGGCGGAGCTCGCATTCAAGAAGGTGTTGATGCCCTCTCCGGGTATGGCGATATCTTCTTCCGTAATGCATGTGCTTCCGGTGTTATTCCTCAGATATCAGCTATTATGGGGCCAAGTGCGGGTGGAGCAGTATATTCCCCAGCTATGACCGACTGGATCTTCATGGTCAAGAAAACCAGCTATATGTTCATTACCGGCCCGGCAGTCATAAAGGAAGTCACCGGTGAAGAGATAACCCAGGAGGAACTGGGTGGCGCCATGACACATTCAACCAAAAGCGGTGTATGTAATTTCGCATGTGATAGTGATGCCGAAGCTATCGAACAGATAAAGGCTCTCCTGAGTTACTTACCTGATAACAATATGGATGACCCCCCTTTTATTCCAACTAATGATGATCCCAACCGAACTGTTGCAGAACTCGATACCATCATTCCGGATATCGCCATGCAGGTCTATGATATGAGGAAGATTATCGAAGCGATCGTGGACGATGGCGTAATTCTGGAACCTCATTACTATTTCGCCAAAAACCTTATTACTTGCTTTGCCCGCTTCGACGGCCGATCTGTAGGAATCATCGCTAACCAGCCTATGTTCCTCGCTGGCTGTCTGGACGTAGATGCTTCTGATAAACTTACGCGTTTTGTTCGATTCTGTGACGCTTTCAATATTCCTATGCTGACCATCGCTGATGTACCTGGGTATCTTCCCGGCACTGATCAGGAATGGTCCGGTATTATTCGGCATGGAGCCAAAATCCTGTGGTGTTATTCGGAAGCCACAGTTCCCAAGGTTACACTGATTACTCGAAAAGACTATGGTGGTTCATATCTGGCAATGTGCAGCAAAGCACTCGGCGCCGATATGACATTTGCCTGGCCTACTGCCGAAATCGCAGTTATGGGTGCTCAAGGAGCAATTCCTATCCTTTATGGAAAAGACCTTAAAAAAGCTGAGAACCCACAGGCTTTCAAGAAGGAAAAGATCAGTGAGTATCAGGAAGCCCTGTGCAATCCATATATCGCCGCATCACGCGGTCTGGTCGATGAAGTAATTCAACCCAAGGACACTCGTACCGCTATAATCAATGCATTTGACACACTCTCCACCAAGCGAGAAGTCAGGCCACCCAAGAAACACGGGAACATCCCGGTATAAGCTATGGGGATAGAGGATAGATAAAATGCCAGAGAAGAAAAAAGTAGCAGTAGTAATGGCAGCCGTAAACGCTTATCTCGAAGAAGAGGCGATTGTTACTGCTCCCATGCAAAGGCCTACATCAACAGTGAGTATGTGGCAATCCTCCGGACGGCAGGAGATCATGCAGATGTCCAGCTTATGGCAGCGACGCATCGTTCCTTTGCGGTAATCGATAGGAAGGAGATCAATGAAAGGAATCAAAGACGGACCAATTCTTGCCAGAGATTTAACAACGGACAAGGTTAAGAAACGACCTAAAGCAAAAAATCCGGTTAAAATAACCGATACCACCTTGCGCGATGGGCATCAATCCCTCCTGGCCACCCGAATGCGCACCGAAGATATCGAGTACATAGCTGAAGATATCAGTAAATGTAATTTTCATGCTGTTGAGATATGGGGCGGAGCTACCTTTGACGTGCCCCATCGCTATTTAGGGGAGGACCCTTGGGAAAGACCCCGGATTCTGAAAAAACTGATGCCGAAAACTCCATTCCAAATGCTACTTCGTGGCCAGAATGTGGTCGCTTATCGGAATCACAACGATGATGTAGTCGATGCATTTGTTGAGCAGGCCGCTGAAGTTGGTATCGATATTTTCCGCGTTTTTGATGCGGTGAATGATGAGCGGAATATGGAGCGCGCCGGTAAAGCGGTCAAGAAATGTGGCAAGCATTTCCAGGGAACAGTTTGTTATTCCCTCACCCAGCCAAGAATGGGCGGCCCGGTATATAATATGGATTACTATGTCAATAAGGCTCGTATTCTGCAGGATATGGGAGCTGATTCGATCTGTATTAAAGACCAGGCCGGTCTCATTTCACCTTATGATGCGTTCGAGTTGATAACTGCGCTCAAAAAAGCTCTGAAGATTCCAATCGAACTTCACACTCATTACACCAGCGGCCAAGCATCAATGTCCTATCTTAAAGCCATCGAAGCCGGTGTGGATATTATCGATACAGCCATTTCTCCATTTGCCCTGCGTACATCCCAGCCGGCCATCGAACCGATAGTGGTAACTCTCTATGGCACCGATAGAGATACAGGCCTGGATATTGAGCAGATATTGAAAGCAGCCCAAAAACTGGAGGAAATCGCACCAAAATATCGGGATTTCCTGGATACTTCCACCATGTCAGCCATTGATGCAGGCGTGCTTGTTCATCAGATACCGGGTGGAATGTGGAGTAATTTGGTTTCTCAACTTAAACAAGCCAATGCATTGGACAAAATTGCCGATGTTCAAGCAGAAACCGCCAGAACCCGCGATGAACTTGGTTGCCCGCCACTGGTAACCCCAACCAGCCAGCTAATCGGTGTTCAGGCAGTTCAAAACGTTCTCGCCGGACGATACAAAATGATCGCTAAAGAGACCAAGGATTACTGTTACGGCCTTTACGGCAAATCACCCGTACCGATCGACCCGAAAATCCAAAAGAAAATCCTCAAAGGGTATGAACGTGGCGAAAAGCCAATTACGTGCAGAGCCGCAGATGAACTTGAGCCTGAAATGCAGGATGCCAGGGAAGAATCCAGGGAGTTCGCCAAGAATGAGCAGGATGTGATCCTCTATGCCATGTTCCCAACCACTGGCGCACGTTTTTTGAAATACAAATATGGAATCGATAAATCAATCCCCAGCGACTGGCAGCCACCAGCCGCTCCCAAGACCATGGAAGATATAGAGGCCGAAGATGAACTGATCGCCAAAGCAAAAGCAGGCAAACTCACCGAAAAGGTCGAGTCACCAGAAAAGGGGCCGGGCGTCAGAACTTTTAATGTATATGTTGATGATGATTATTATCAAGTTGATGTTGAAGCGGTCGGTGAGACTCCGGCCATGACGATAGCAGCTCCCGCACGGGCAGCGGCTCCTGCCGCACCCTCAGCAAAACCGAAAGCTGAACCCGCACCTGCACCAGCTGGTGTAGATGGAAAGAAAGTGGTTGCACCCATGCCCGGAATGATTATCCGCTATGAAGTGAAGGAAGGGGACATGGTCAAAGCAGGTGACGCAGTGGTTATTCTCGAGGCAATGAAAATGCAAAATACCCTAACAGCCCCTGTTGCAGGTACTATCGCAGCTGTTAATTTCGGCCCGGGTTCTAGTGTAGCCAGGGATGATGTTCTAGCGGTAATCAAACCATAGGTAATATTTGGAGTGCGCAAGTTGAACTTGCGCCATAAAAGCGGAAACAAGGTTTCCGCAATCCATAATAATTAGGAGTTGAACAATGCGCAGCAAAGTATCAGTCATCGGAGCGGGAAACGTGGGGGCAACCTGTGCGTTCAGGATTGCCGAGATGGGAATCGCCGATGTGGTTTTAGTAGACATCGTTGAAGGATTACCTCAAGGCAAAGGCCTCGACATGCTGGAAGCCACCCCCGTTCTCGGAGTGGACGTCAATGTTATCGGGACAAATGGCTATGAGGAAACCGCTAATTCGGATATTGTGGTCATCACTTCCGGGATCGCCCGTAAACCCGGCATGAGCCGTGATGACTTAATCCAAACCAATTCTAAGATCGTAGAGGGTGTTACCGAGAATGTAGTAAAGCACTCACCGAATTGCATCATCGTTGTGGTGTGTAATCCTCTTGATGCCATGTGCCAGATGGCACTTCATGTGAGCAAGTTCCCCAAACACAGGGTTTTCGGCCAATCAGGAGTTCTGGATAATGCCAGGTTTCGGACCTTCATATCTCAGGAATTGAATGTCTCAGTGACAGATGTGTTCACATGTGTACTAGGTGGACACGGAGATACCATGGTACCGGTGATCAGTCTTTGCACCGTTGGTGGCGTTCCCATCACCGATCTCATCCCAAAAGACAAGATCGATGAGATGGTACAGCGCACCGTGAATGGTGGCGCAGAGATCGTCAATCTTCTCAAGACCGGCAGCGCTTTCTATGCCCCGGGCGTAGCGTCAGCTCAAATGGTTGAAGCGATCCTTCTCGATAAGAAAAAAATACTACCCTGTTCAGTTTTACTTGAAGGTGAATACGGCATTAGTGGAGTGTACGCTGGTATACCGTGCAAACTCGGTAAAGATGGAATCGAGCAGATCATAGAACTCAAACTCAGCCCTGATGAGGATGCCGGCTTAAAGAAATCCGCTGAAGCGGTACGAAGCTTGCTTCCGATCATGGGTATCTAAGGTTCAAAAAGTCTAGCCATCATTTATGGGCCTGATATCCAATAAACGGATAACAGGCCCTTATTCATGCAACAGGAGCATAGCATGAGAGAAATTGAAACAGCAAAAATCACACAAGAAGTAGCCCGAATGTGTCAGGAAGCCAATTTCTATCTTGGCGAGGATGTGATCGCAGCGCTGAAAAAAGGCAGGGATAACGATACATCTGACGTCGCTAAACAGGTACTGGATCAGATTCTTCAAAACGCTGAAATTGCCGCTACAGAACGCATTCCGCTCTGCCAGGACACCGGACTGGCGGTAATCTTTATCGACCTCGGCCAGGATGTACACGTTACCGGAGGCGATCTTTACACCGCAATCGAGGATGGTATCAGAAAAGGATACGAAGAGGGTTACCTAAGAAAATCGGTGGTCACGCAACCCTTCTCAGCAAGGGTCAACACCAAAGACAATACACCTGCAGTCATCCACACACGCATCGTTCCGGGCGATCAGCTCAAAGTTACGGTCGCGCCCAAAGGTGGCGGCAGTGAGAATATGAGTCGAGTAACTGTTCTCAAGCCAGCCCAAGGAAAACAGGGAGTCATCGACTATGTGGTAAGTGTCGTGGAAGAAGCTGGCAGCAACCCCTGTCCACCGATTATTGTTGGAGTAGGTATTGGTGGAACTATCGAACAGACAGCTTTGATTGCGAAACGATCATTGCTTCGCGAAGTCGGAAAGCCAAATCCTGATCCCGAGGTCGCTGATCTGGAAGCTGAATTACTCAAGCGAGTCAATGCCCTCGGAACCGGACCGCAGGGATTCGGAGGAAACACAACTGCACTGGCAGTTCACGTAGAGACATATCCAGCCCATATCGCCAGTATGCCAGTAGCGGTAAACATACAATGTCACAGCGCTCGCCACAAAGAAGCTGTATTATAGTAGTTGATAGTTGGTTATATATCATTCCGGGCTTGCCTGTCCGCCAGAGCCAGAAGGCGAAGGTGGGATCCGGAATCCAGGTGAGGTTGGGGATTTGTTTCATTATGATTGAAGGTTAGTATTATGAAGAAGATCAACCCCAAAAAAACAGATTTCATTCGTAAGGTTAAGGAGATTAGCGGGCAAAACATTGGTCTATGCTATCAGTGCGGGACATGTTCGGGAGCCTGCCCCAACTTCGCTGAATCAGATATTCTCCCAAGACAACTGATGAGGCGAGCCCAATTAGGGATGGAACAAGATGTTTTACAATCGAAACTCCCCTGGGTCTGCGCCTCTTGCCTCAGTTGTACAGCTCTCTGCCCGAGGGGTATTGATATCGCCAAAGTGATGGAAGCTGTCCGGCTCCTTTCTTTAAGAGAAAATATCGATTATGTAAATCCGCGTGAGTTATCCGAAGAGACTATTGCGAAACTGCCTCAGATAGCCCTGATTAGCAGTTTCAGGAAGCACACCGCTTGAGGGACGAGACATGAAATTGAGTTATCTTCCAGGATGCACATTGAAGACCAAAGCCCAGGATCTCGATTTGTCCACCGTTGCGGCCATGGAGGCATTGGATGTTGAACTCGAGGAATTGCCCCGATGGAATTGCTGCGGAACCGTCTTTTCTTTTGCAGATGATGACCTGATGCATCAGATCGCACCGGTTCGCAACCTCATTCGGGCACAGGAACAGGGGGGCGATAAACTCGTAACGGTATGTTCATTCTGTTTCAACACGTTAAAGCGAGCCAGTCTGCTGGTGAAGGAAAACTCAGACAAACTGGACACGCTCAACACATTCATGGATGAGGAAGAGGATTATACAGGGAACATTAATGTAGTCCACCTTCTGGAGGTGTTGCGAGATGAAGTCGGTTGGGACCAGATCGAAGGCAAAGTCCAGAATCCGCTTAAAGACCTGAAGGTAGCAGCGTACTACGGATGCACTCTTCACCGTCCCAAAGAAGCGGCCATTGAACCGCCGAACAAACTCGAAGCGCTGAACGATCTCATAACGGCCCTTGGTGCTACACCAGTAGACTTCCCAGATATGACCACCTGCTGCGGTTCGTATCAGGCTGTAGCCAATCCGGAAATCGTGATTAATCGAACCAGAGAGATACTTTCCTCAGCCAAAGAAAGTGGTGCAGAAATGATAGCCGTCAGCTGCCCTTTGTGTGAATGTAATCTTAGAGAGAATCAAAAGGAACTGGGTGAATTGAGAATGCCCATAATTTACTTTACCCAGCTTCTGGCTCTTGCTCTGGGTGTTGATCCTCATCTGCACCAGTGCGAAAAGAATCCGGCAGATGCACGATCTTTTCTGGAAAGTAAAGGATTGCTGGCCGCATGTACAGCGGCAGAATAAAACCCTTGAATGTCATTCTGAAGTAGCGTTGCGACTGAAGAATCTCAAGTTGTGGATAGGGAGATTCTTCGCTTCACTCAGAATGACACCGAAAACAATGAACCCAACGGAGGCCTGAATTATGGAAGCAACCGAGACCAAAATGATCCCCATATATATCATGGGTAAACGATACGAAGTTCCTGAGGGACTTACCATCATGAAAGCGATGGAATATGCCGGATATCAATACATTCGGGGGTGCGGTTGCCGAGGCGGTATCTGTGGTGCCTGTGGGACCATTTACAGGAAACCGGGCGACTATAAAATATACAGTGCCCTCGCCTGTCAAACCGCCGCTGAGCCGGATATGTATCTTACCCAACTACCATTTTTCCCGGCCAATCACGTACCCTCGAATTATGCAGAATTGGAAGGTGTACCGGAGGACATTTACAAGCTGTACCCGGAACTCTTCCGATGCGTAGCCTGCAACGCCTGCAGCAAGATATGCCCCATGGATGTCCCGGTGATGGATGTTATCGCATATATCAAACGTGGTGATATCGAAAAGGCAGCTTTCGAAGCGTTCGATTGTATTCAGTGCGGTCTTTGCACCAGCCGTTGTTTCGCCGAGGCTCCCCAGTTCCATATAATGCAACTGGCCCGCAGAATCTATGGCGGGAAGCTCGCACCAAAGGCTAAACATAATGCCGAAGCAGCTCAGGCAGTACGAGAAGGCAAGTTCGACGCCATGCTCAATCAACTAATGAGTATGAGCACCGAAGAGATTAAGAAAGAATATATCGAGCGAGAAATTGAACCAGAAACTGCCGGGGATGACTGGAAACCAAAAGATGCCAAATGGCTGATCGAGGAATTCCTGAGATAGTTCAGAATTAGGCCCTAAAATCTCAAGTCTTGCGCAAAATGGCAAAAACATATCGACCACGAAGATCACGAAGTAGAGACGCCCCGCCGGGACGTCTCTACAGGATTGCATTGTAGATTGGAACACTCTTACATTCAATTCTTCGTGCTTTTCGTGTACTTCGTGGTTAATGGAAAAGCTCAAATATAGCGATTAATACATTTTGGTTCCGGGTGCTACCGCCAAAGCGCATGCGGAGGGGGGCTTGTCCGGGTTAGGAGATAGCAATGGGATATCCAGAAAGCTTAAAGAATCTGATCAAAAAGATAGAAGAAACCCGGCCGGACAGGGTTGAAAAAAAGAAGGCGGGAATCGAAATTCCAGCTATGACTCTGGATGAAAGAGCCACTCTGCTGGAAGCGCATCATCCTGACTGTATTCCTGGAACTCGGCGGGAACTAAAGGTAGGTCCCAGTCAGGGCTATGCTGTGGCTCATGAGTTTGCCGACCTGCTGGAATCCAAGAGTCGGGTAGATCCCGATAAAGTCGATCTCTCGCAGATCGACTACGAAACCGATGTTCTGGTGATCGGTGGCGGAGGAGCCGGAACCTCAGCCGCCCTGCTGGCACAGGAGAACGGCGCCAAGGTTATATTGACTACCAAGCTGCGCCATGGTGATGCCAACACCATGATGGCAGAAGGTGGTATTCAGGCAGCCGATAAACTGTGGAAGGATTCACCTGGATATCACTACATCGATACCTTGGGCGGCGGCCATTTTTCGAATGTTCCCGAACTTGCTTATCGACTGGTTAATGATGCCCCGGACGTTCTCCACTGGCTGGAAAACTTAGGAATGATGTTCTGGAAAAAACCCGATGGTACCATGGATACTCTCCCTGCCGCCGGATTCTGCCGCAGTCGATTGCATTTTGCTGGAGATATCACCGGCGCGGAGATAATGCGAGTCGTCCGTGATGAGGCCCGAAACCGCGAAGAGGACATAACCGTACTTGAGTTCTCACCTGTAATTGAATTGATACTCAATGAGAATGGTCAGTGTGCCGGTGCTCTCATCTACAACATGGAAACGGAGGAATATTCCATTATCAGAGCCAAAGCCACGATCGTGGCAACAGGAGGTTCCGGCAGGCTGCACATCCAGAATTTCGTGACCACCAATCACTACGGCGCCACAGCCGACGGAATTGTTATGACCTATCGTGCCGGCCTAAAGTTGAAATTCCTTCACACTCTGCAATACCATCCCACCGGATGCGTTTTCCCTGAACAGCTGGAAGGATTGCTGATCACCGAGAAATTCAGGGCCGCCGGATCTCATGTACTCAATGTTGACGGGGAACAGTTTGTTTATGAGCGAGAACCCCGTGATGTGGAAGCCGCCGCTTATATCAAAGAAGCCAACGAGCGCGGCAAGGCAGTGCCGAGGCCAACCGGCGGTTGGGGTATCTGGCTGGATTCGCCCATGCTGGAGCTTATTTACGGTGAAGGTTATATCAAGCGCGAATTCCCGGGAAAATGCAAGCAGTTCGGTCGGCATGGCATTGATATTTCAAAAGAACCAATGATTGTTTATCCTACTCTCCACTATCAGAATGGTGGGGTAGAATTCAAGGAAACCGGTGAGACGGACATTCCCGGCCTGTTCATGGCCGGTGAAGTTGGCGGCGGTATTCATGGTGAGAACCGACTCATGGGGAATTCCCTTCTCGATATCCTTGTCTTCGGCAGGATCGCCGGAGCCAATGCTGCCATTTATGCAAAAGAAAAAGCTCAGGATGGCAAGATGAGCCTGGCGCATGTTAATGCTTACAACAAGGAAGTCGAAGAAGCAGGCATCGAGACAGAGGTGGTCTCCCCGATGTTGCTACCCAATTATATCGAAAAGAAGGTCAGGGATCGGCAGCATAGTTCACATTATGTTGGGAATATAAGATAAGACCCTAACCCCGTTCATCCTGAGCTTGTCGAAGGATCGGTTCATGGTTCGACAGGCTCACCACGAACGGTTTATCTGGAGGATGTTATGCAAAAAATAACTTCACCCATTGATATGGAAATAATTGAAGATCTCAAAGCAGGGGATCAGGTTCTTTTAAGCGGTATTATCTACACGGCTCGTGACGCGGCTCACAAGCGAATGGTGGAAGCGCTCGACAAAGATGAAAAACTCCCGTTCGATATTGAGGGCCAGACAATCTATTACATGGGACCTTCCCCGGCTAAACCCGGTGAAGTCATCGGTGCGGCAGGACCAACCACCAGCGGTCGCATGGACGCCTATGCACCACGTCTAATGGAAGTAGGCCTCAGGGCAATGATAGGTAAAGGATTACGTTTACCGGAAGTCAAAGACGCTATGAAAAAGCACAAAGCTGTCTACATGGCAGCTATCGGTGGTGCCGGGGCGCTTATCTCAAAATGTATCAAAAGTGCTGAAGTTGTGGCTTATGATGATCTCGGCGCTGAAGCACTTAGGAAACTCGAAGTTGAAGATCTGCCAGTAACGGTGATTAATGATATCCACGGCGGCGATCTTTACGAAGAGGGGAAGGCGAAATACAAGATTACTGTTGACTAAAACTATTTAGCCTTACGTTACTGAAAAAGCCTCCGTTTTAAACGGGGACTTTTCTTTTTCTGGCATTCCACGAAATAGATTCCTGCCTTCGCAGGAATGGTATGATAACATCCTGAATTCATCCGATACCCCTTTTAGCAGCCTATTATTCCATCCTCCACTTTTTTCATGTTAAAAAGCAGGTCGCCCCACTGCAACGGGTGTGAAATGAATTCTAAGCTGGCTCTCTGTTTTAATCGATCGCCGGGTAAATTCCCCGCGGCTTGCCGCGATAAATACAAAATTCCGAATTGATACCCCGCTGCTCTGCCGCGGGGTAGTTCATTATGGGGGCTTCAAGCCGGGTTTTGGAAGTGCTTAGCAAGGAATCCAGATTTACTATTGTGATGACTTGGGATAAATCAATACTCTGTATGGTTATCATACCTTTAAGAGTTGTTATTTTGGTAGCTCCCTCGACTGGAAAAAAATCCATTTCCACATTAAAGCCATCTTCAGGATGCTTCGGTTCTTCGGTACGAAAATCGACTTTAGCATGATCAATGACTTCAAATTCCCAAATAGATCCTATTGTGCCAAGTAGTTCAAAATCCCCCCTGTCATGTTCAGCTGTCGTAATCTGAAGTGAACCATGTCGAAGTGCTCTGGCAGCCGCCTCGCCGGTAAAACTAAGCACTACCTCTATGGGATTAGAGTATGACCTACCACCAGAAACGCCTCCTCCACCCCGTATAGCCGCTTTGGCCTCGATGGTCACACTTTCCAGCCCTGCATTTGGGAGAGGTGTTAGCGTCATTGGAGGTAAAATTATTGGGGTTAGTGTGGGTAGGTCGTATTCAGTTTGTGACCAATCGTATCCAAGAACAACACAGGTTCCATCATTCAGGTATGTGTTCATAGGATTATCATCATCGAATTCCAATATAGTTTCGCCTTTATCAGCTAGTTCCCGGGAATATTGATCCATTAACTCTCTGTAATATCGAGCAACTGCCTTTCTTTGTTCTGGAGAATAACTGCACTCCATTCTGCCACCATTTGGCATTTCTTCAATGTATAAACATTTGCCATCAACAAGTCCCTCTATTCTTCTTTCTAGGGATTCTTGTGTGAATGGATGGGTAAATGTTTGGCTGCAGCCCGCGCATGACTCCAATTTGTCAGCAAGTTCAAGCATATCTGTTCGGTATTGATCGAATCCACTTGCCGCTGGTGTATCTTCATCGTTACCACCACACCCTACAACACCAACCAATGCAAGTATTAAAACCATACCCATTAGCGCAACATTCTTTCTCATTACAAACCCTCTGTTCGTTTAGATTGACACAGCGAAACGATGGCGATAGTCAAAATCCACGACCCATGGAAATCCTTCTTATACCGGCCAATCCTCTCTCAATCTACGGATAGTATCTAGTTTTCACAGTAATACAATAGCTATTAGTCTCCCTCATTTGACTCAATTAACCACTTGCCGTCTACTTTAACTAAATTCATGGTATCTTCCTCACTATACTTGTCCACCTCTCCCATCCAATCCATCTCCATATCATAGGTAACTTTTACCACCGCTTCATCTGAGCTTTCAGATATCAAAGTAGTTTCTATATTAGAAACTTCAATAGATGCATCTTTGAGCATGGTTTTTGCTCTTTCAACATCCTTCATGGTTTCTTCGTCTTTGACCCAATAGCTGAAACTCTTATCATAATCTTCGTTCCCCAGTGCTTCCAAGCTCTTCCTACAAGTGTCCTCGGGACTTAATGTGTCACCACCATCACCACCACACCCCACAACACCAGCCAACGCCAGCACCAGGACCAGTCCCACCATTACAACGATCTTTTTCATCTTCCCCTCCTAAAATTGTTGTTTTGTTTGATGTATGGTTAGTTGACGCATTCTGTATTCGGTGTAACTAGACAACAAACAGTTCTGAATATAATGAGCTTGATTCTTGATGGGAAGAGGGTACGCTCGTATTTTGCGCTAAGGGTATGCCCCCATGCTTATCGGACAGATGATTGATCAATCACTCAATTCATTGTATAAGTATCTTCAAATGGTGAAAGACGGGCCCAGAGAATACTAATTATTTGCAGGGACCAAGTGTCTATGGGGCTTACATTCAGAGGATCTTGGTTGTTACTTATGTATTACCCGCAGCAACCCCGCTACACTCTTGGCATCGCAGATATCACCCTTCTCGATCATTGCCGGGATGTCTGATAGTGGAACGCGAAATACATCCATTATCTCGTCGGGATGAGGTTGTTCCTTGGTCAATGCCAAATCAGATGCATGATAAAGGTGCAAATATTCAGTCGAGTATCCCGGACCGGCATAGAAACCGCCGAGTTCTTCCATGTCTTTAGCAGCATATCCGGTTTCCTCTTGTAGTTCACGATGGGCTGTCTGCAAGTGATGTTCATTTGGCTCAGTCTTGCCTGCCGGCAACTCAACAAGCACTTTGCCTAAAGCACTACGATATTGTCGAACCAACAAGACATTGGCCTCCCCATCCACAGCAACGACAACAACAGAATCTGTATGCTCCACTATTTCACGCGTCGTCACCGTACCCGATGGCTTCATCACCGTATCGACACGCAGATTAAGTATTCGGCCTTCGTAAGGTTTTTTGCTGGCCAGTATTTCTTCGATAGCCATCACCATTTTGCCTTCGATTGAGGTTTCAATTTCAATACCATTGCATTCTCATCACAATCCGGATATTTGGGACACCTCTGGCACTCTCCCCACACTTTTCTGGGCAGATCCATAAGATCAATTTGTTTAAATCCAAACCTTACAAAGAAATCCGGTTCATACGTCAACACGAAGACTTCCGCCACATCCAGACTTTTCGCTTCCTCAAGGCACGCATTCACCAGAATAGAACCAACCCCTTTGCCTTGATTACCCTCAAGAACAGCGACCGATTTGACTTCCAGAAGGTCCTCCCAACAGATATGAAGTGCTCCGCAACCAACCACTTCGCCATCTTCCCGAACAACATAGAAATCTCTCATATTCTCATAAATTTCGCTCAAAGGGCGTGGTAACATTAGTCCTTGTGAACCAAAGCTATTGACCAGTTTATGTATCCGAGGTACATCATCGATTCTTGCTTTTTCAGCTTTCATTGGTTATCCCCCTTTGCCACCCAACCTCTCCAACAAGGTTTGGTAGAAAAACGATTGCGGCTGAATTCTCAATAGCTTTGTTGTGTAAGGACTCCGCGTCACCCTTATTGTATCCACACTTCTCAATGGCAATTCTACTTGTCCATCAATGCTTACTCTAGCTTCATGAGCCGTTTGCACATCAAGCTCAACAACAGCATCAGGAGAAAGGACCAGTGCGGCACTTAATCCTAAATGCGGTGATATCGGTGTAAGTAAAAACTCTTTTGCGTTCGGGAACAAAATGGGGCCACCGGCAGCCAGTGAATATCCGGTACTTCCAGTTGCAGTTGCCACAATAACGCCATCAGCTCTATATGTTGTCATTGGCTGTCCACTAACGGCCGCCCTTACTTTTATTACCCTAACAGTCGAACCACGAGCAACAACCACATCGTTTAACGCATGATATGTTGAAGAATCCCCATGCAGTGGCAGTTCTACCTGAAGCATTGCCCGTTCATCAATCCATCCCTCTCCAGTTAAAAAATTAGGAATTCTCTCCAATGCTCCGTCCGCAGTGAGTTCGGTTGTAAAACCGAGATTACCCATGTTTATCCCCAGAATGGGAATACCCTCCTGTGCAGCCAGACGTGCCACTCGCAACATCGTGCCATCGCCACCTAGACTAAGGATTATTTTGGTTCCAGAGAGTTTTGCCCTGGCTCTAGCCTCATCCGAGGCGGCGCAACTCCAGATCGATATACCTTCTTTTTCCAGATTCTCCTGTAGCATCGGAGCAAAGCTTTTGGCTGCTGCAATTCTCGCGTTAAAAAGTATGCCAGCTTTCTTCATCGTATTACTCACTCGATTCTATCACAAAAGCCAGGTTTGCTGAACACCACTCACCGACGTATGCAGGGCAATCGCATCTAATTGACCGTCCGGGACTTTGCGTAAGATGAAGGTATCCAAACATGTCATTCTGGCGAAAGTCAGAATCCAGAGGGGTAGAAGGGCAATGGATTCCGGCTCGGCGGCCGGAATGACATATCCATCTTCCAGCCTATACACATTCAAGATTCGATTGCCCTGATCACGTATGTTAGCCAGTAGATAGGCCCTCAAGCTCTTTAGACATCTTTTCCCAATGCGTTCCTCTCCAGTAAATGCGCTCGCAACGCGGACACTGCATGTACTGGTCCTGGGTTTTCCTCACATATGGAGGCACTAGCTCATGAACTTCTTCTTTTTCCCTGTGCTCTAGAGGTTCATTGCATTCCATACAGAGAGAAAATGTATCGAAGTCCGGGCCTAAACCCAATGTCCGGACCACCTGACTGATCTGTTCTCTTATCTTATCGGACTCGATCAAAAGAGCCCGTACCTTTCCAATTGAAACAATCCTGCGATGCAGTATACCCCTATCTTTTGTCAGAATAATTCTCCCCTCATTCAGTGCTATTCGTATCAGTTCATTATCATCAATTCCACTTACAAAAAGCGTATCGAATCCCAGCATCCTCAGCCTTTTGGCCAGTTTGCCTACATTGGCATCCGCGATAAATATCGATTTCACAGATTCAATCATATCACGAATAATGGCCTCTTTCATTTTTTAAATTATCTGGTATAATGCATCTGCCATGATAGAATATGAGATCATCGATCATACTGCTGATGTAGGAATTATAGCTCGCGGTGATAGCGTCAGGGACGTATTCATAAACGCCGCCCATGGTATGTTCAGCCTGATTGCTGATCTCGACATGGTAGTGGAGGTGGATAGTCAGGAGATCACCGTCGAAGCTCCTGATCAGGAAGAGCTATTGGTTACATGGCTCAATGAATTGCTTTATCTCTTCGATGCAGAAAACCTCATCTTCAGCAGATTTGAGATAATCCACCTGGGCAAGGAACAGCTAAATGCCATTGTCTACGGCGAACAAGTTGACCCGGCTCGCCACAACCTCAAAACACAAGTCAAAGCCGCTACCTACCACATGCTCAAACTCAGAGAAGAAGACGGATTCAGAGCGCACATAATCCTGGATGTCTGAAGGTAACCCTCAAATGACCTCACGCTGGAACGATTCACTTAAAAGAATCGATAATTTCCGTTGGGAAATCGATATGGATTTTAAGCCCGGTATGCGAGTGCCCGGACTAATATACGCTGACGAAAACATGCTCAATCAAATTGGTGAAGATAAGTCGCCAGAACAAGTTGCCAATGTTGCTTTTCTGCCAGGGATTATCGGCAAATCAATGGCCATGCCGGATATCCACTGGGGTTACGGATTCCCCATTGGAGGAGTTGCCGCTACCAGAGTCAGTGATGGAGTAGTTTCACCCGGCGGTGTTGGATTTGATATCAACTGCGGTGTTCGGCTTGTAGCTTCGAATCTGACTGAAAAGGACATTAAACCCAAAATAGAAGATATAATCGCACAGTTGTTTGTAAACATCCCCTCAGGAGTTGGTTCTGAAGGGAGAATCAGACTCAAAGGCAATCAATTAAATAAAGTCCTGCGTAACGGTGCCAGATGGGCAGTTGAGGAAGGGTTCGGGGATAAGGAAGACCTTGACTTTATCGAAGATAATGGCTGCCTGAAAGGTGCGGATCCGGAGCAAGTTAGTGAAAAAGCTAAAAAGCGTGGTCTTCCCCAGTTGGGTACGCTCGGTTCCGGAAACCACTTTTTAGAAATTCAGGTAGTAGACGAGATTTACGAACAAGCAGCGGCCAGAGCTTTTGGTGTAGAACAAACAGGCCAAATACTAATTCTTATTCATACCGGATCGCGAGGATTCGGCTATCAGGTCTGCGATGATTACCTTAAAACCATGGGCATGGCTGTAAAAAAATACGATATCGAATTGCCTGATCGTCAACTCGCTTGCGCCCCCGTTCGCTCCCCGGAAGGACAGGCATATCTGGCAGCTATGGCTTGCGCCGCGAACTACGCCTGGGCAAACCGCCAGTGCATCACACATTGGACCAGGCAAACGCTATCCAACATCTTCGGCCAGAGTCCCCGGGAACTTGGCCTGCGGCTCATC
Organism: Chloroflexota bacterium; assembly: GCA_013203045.1. Taxonomy (GTDB): domain Bacteria; phylum Chloroflexota; class Dehalococcoidia; order SZUA-161; family SpSt-899; genus JABMQN01. The sequence goes on along the minus strand of JABMQN010000016.1, from coordinate 5,273 downwards.
TACGATGTTGCTCACAATATTGCCAAGATAGAAGAACACAAAGTGGACGGCAAGAAGCTATCCGTATGCGTGCATCGCAAAGGGGCGACACGGGCCTTTCCTGCCGGTCATACGGATGTGCCAAATGCTTACAAAGGTATCGGCCAGCCGGTACTCATCCCGGGCGATATGGGCCGTTATTCTTACGTAGCGGTGGGAACGGAGTGCGCTATGGAGGAGACTTTCGGTTCTACCTGTCACGGTGCGGGAAGAATTAGAAGCCGTTCTGCAGCCAAAAGGGAATTCTCTGCTTCCGATATCACCGATAAACTTCATGCAAAGGGAATAGTGTTTAAAGTGGCAAACAGAGCATCTCTGGTAGAGGAGGCTTCCGCAGCATACAAAGATGTAGCAGAAGTGGTCAATGTGGCTGATGGAGCCGGGATATCACGCAAGGTTTTAAAAGCCAGACCGATCGGGGTCATAAAAGGCTAGTGTCATGTCACATTTGAAATGTCATTCTGAGCAAAGCGAAGAATCTCACTGTCAACCGGGGAGATTCTTCGGTCGCCCTGGTCGGACTCCCTCAGAATGACAAGGCGTCAAATCATGATTGACACAACACTAATGTCCAAATTCAATTATGTAGCATCGGGGTTTGCCTGGTCGTGATCGATTCCTGAGACTGACAATCCTGTTCCCACTCCATACTGAGATCTGGGTAAAGGTAGTTATTGCACGTCTCAAACTTACTGTACCATGGCTTCGCATAAGTATTAGCCATCTCTGAAAGTTGTTTCATTCTATCCACAGCAACTTTCTCCAGGAATTTGAACCTGTCACGATTAGGCATATTTGCCGCTTCCTGCCATAGAGCACGTCCTGCTAGGAATCCTGAAGCTCCTGCCTTGCAGGCTATCTCCAACTGCTGGCAAAATATTTCAAAACTAACTCCACCACTAAGCAGTACCCAGGGAACCGACGACGCTGCATTTAACTGCTGACAAATATCAAGCATCCGATTCCCATCTTGTTCATAGGCCATTTCTACAGGGAACTCAACCTTAAGCACATCGATGGGCAGCTTGGAAAGTTGATGAACTGTATCTATGGCAAGGTCCGGTTTCTTACGGGCATATTCCCAATTATCTCTTTCCAGTTCTTTCACAATGTAATTCTTGGGACCAAGGAACAGGGCAAGGTCAGCCTTCTTACATTCATAGGCAGATCTGGTTACGGTATTCAATTGATCCGAAGCAATATTGGGCAGGTCAGGTCGGTAGTATAAGGGAAATTTCACCCCCGATGCACCGATAGTCTTCACTTTGTCAATAGTCCAGTCAACAAGTTCCTCAGCATTATTTCCATCATTACCGTAAACATCACTATCGGGAGTTTCCAAACTCATCATAAGACCAGTTTCGCCAGGAATCACATTGGCAGCAATTGCCTGGCTGGCACCATAAATCGGATCAAGCAAAACGCCGCTTGAATGCGATGCCAGTGCTTCACACAAATCGAGTTTAAAATCTACCATTGTTTCATAAGTAATATTCCAGGCATTTCCATTGCCCATCATCTTTCTCAGTGATCTTCGATGGTCAAGAGAGCAAATAGTAAAAATCCCATTAGAATTTGAAAGCTGCTGTAATCCTCGCGTTTTGCCTATCGTGAGATCTCTCATCATTTATCTTCTCCCGCTTATGTCATCCAATCCTTCATATAATCTTCTAGAGCGATAGCACCCTTTTTGCATCCAGTGAGAGAACGTCCAGTGATTTTGTGTTTTCCGCCGATTCAATCAATGAAGTGAATACTATCTCTCCACCTACTTCACCCACAGCATGTCCGTTTTTTCCGTTAAACAAACCCTCTACAGCCGCCGTACCAAGCCTGCTGCCCAACACTCGGTCTCTGGCTGTTGGTGTGCCGCCTCGTTGCAAATGCCCTAGCACGCAGACCCGGCAGTCCAGGTTAAGCCGGTATTGAATATATTGGGCGATTTGAATAGTGTGGCCCGATTCATTGCCCTCAGCGATGACCACAATACTGCTCCTCTTGCCTTTGTCAAAGCTTTGTTTCAAAGTCATGGCTAATTGTTCCGGTTCGATATGGATCTCCGGGATCAGTATTTCTTCCGCCCCGCCAGCAATCCCAACTTCCAGCGCTATAAATCCGGATTTCCTCCCCATTACCTCAATAAAGAAAACTCTCTCGAAAGCATCTGCTGTATCTCGTATACGATCAATGGCCTCAAGAGCAGTATTAATAGCAGTATCAAAGCCAACAGTATAATCAGTTCCATAAATATCGTTATCGATAGTCCCGGGAATACCTACAACCCTTGTTTTTGTTTCCTTTGATAACGCTGCTGCTCCGCGATAGGAACCATTTCCCCCGATAACAACCAAGCCATCAACCCCCAGGTCCTGCAATATACCGGCCGCTATTTTCCGACCCTCTGGCGTCCTCATCTCTTCGCATCGGGAACTCTCCAGAATAGTGCCGCCCCGCTGGATAGTATTCGCCACCGTACGGCTATTCAGTTCTATAAAATTCTTGGTAAAAAGACCTGTATAGCCACGCTTAATTCCCAGCACTTCGGCACCCCGGTCCATGGCACCTCGCGTCACGGCACGGATACAGGCATTCATACCGGGGGCATCTCCACCACTGGTAAGGACCGCTATTTTTTTATACTTTTTTCCTTTAGTCGTTCCCATTCAATAAACCCCCAATCAGTAATTGGGCAATATAAGACCGGACTTTCCCCAAGTCTATAGGCCTAGGATAACCTCTCGTTTAGCCTTGCTCAATTATGAAGACATACAAGTTATCGTGGGGGTAACACCCAAATCATTCAGCAACGATCGGGTAACAAAATAGTGTACGAAGTATTAGAGGACCTTTGCTAGACAGTGGTAATAAGCAGGCTCATTCTGGGCAAGAGAGGGTTTTCCTCACCTCAACAAGCCAATAATTAAGCTCATCAAAGAACGCAAGATGAGCTTCATCAATAAAGACATTATTTATATACTCTGCTTCAGAGGGATGAAATAACTGTTCATCACCGGACGGATTGACCGGCATTAGCATATCGATTACCCCATCCCAATCTCTATTCACCGGCAATCCCAGAATCCTTAAAGGCAAATCAACCGTGGCATCAACCAGCACCAGTTTCCCACCAATTTCCACTTTACAGGCAAGGTGATAGTCATCGGGAAGGGAATCTGCCTGCTTTTTAAGACGGGAGGGAAACTCTATCTCAACATCCGCCCACTTGAAAGGATATACAGCTAACAAAACAGTTAATCCGAGTTTCTCATAAAGTGCAGCTAAAAGAAGATGTTTTGGAGTACATGAACCCTTACCTATCTTCAATATATCGAGGTAATTCTCGGCACTGATTAGCCTGGGGACTATAGCATAGGGAATATCTCTGATCTTCTCAAAAATACTTATTCGCGCCTCTCGGTCGGTCTTCCCTTCAGTCAGTTCAAGGAACAACTGATCAACAACTGAGTGCATTTGTGAAAATCCTCTATTTGTTCAGGACTGTAGTTCGTTCAGGCCAGTATATTCATCCGTGTATCGGTGGAGTTGATAATCCAGCTCTCCGATGACTACTTCCGCAGTGGAGAACACTTGCGCTTCCACCAGATGCCCACCACGAGAAAACCCCTGAGAGGAAAGTTGAATGTGAATGTGCACGATAAGTTCGTCCTCTTTTAGTGCAATGGAACCCTGCGCACATACTATCTCCAGAGGTCCGTCATAAGTTTCTGTTTCATACTTCCCCGGTAATTCCTTGAGAAAATTGAGTTTAGCACTTTCAACCGACCCTATAAGCCCGATCACCACGCCAGAGCTAATACCGGACTGTCGGCAATAGTTACCGACCTCTCCTATTACTTCCTGTTCTGGTTTGACACGAAAGACATGGACCTTTTTGAACATATTAATTCCCTCTTTCAGTCTGTCGCTTGGCCTCTTCCCACAATATATCAAGTTCCTCAATGGAGAGTCCGTTCATCGAAATACCGCGTTTATTACTTGTCTCCTCCATATACATGAAACGCTCCCTGAAACGTTCGTTAGCCTGCCGCAGAGCACTTTCCAGTTCTATATCCATCCACCGAGCGGCATTCGAGAGCGCGAAGATCAAGTCGCCAAACTCGCATACTTTCTGTTGATGATTCTCAGCGTTTTTTATCTCTTCCAGTTCCTCGCTCACTTTGTCCATCACACCATCGATTTCATTCCAGTCAAATCCAACACGGGCAGCACGCTGCTGAATTATCTGACTGTAAGCCAGGGAAGGAATGTTATGGGGAATTCCTTCCAGAAGCGATTTCTCAATCTTCCCTTCAGCGCGCTTAATTTCCTCCCAATTGACCATCACTTCATTTTCATCGGCAACCTCAACATTTCCGAAAACGTGCGGATGCCTTCGAATCAGCTTTTCATTTATAAGACGCAAAACATCAGCCATTTCGAATTCGCCTGACTCCTCAGCAATCCGGGCATGCAGACCAATCTGAAGCAGAAGGTCGCCCAACTCTTCGCACAGTTTGTTCGTATCCCCGTCATCAAGCGTCTGAAGAGTCTCATAGGCTTCTTCAATGAGATATGGTTTAAGCGATTCATGGGTTTGCTTGCGATCCCAGGGGCATCCATCAGGAGAACGCAGTTTGGCTACAATGCTGTAAAAAGCATCAAATGTTCCCAGGTCTTCTTCCATAATATGGTGATTATAGCAAACCGGAACATCTCTGACGACTTACGAAGCCGGAGACAGATCATTTTCTCAGGGCTATGCGTGATACCATACATGAAAAATGTGGTGTTTACCCCAACGAAAAATTCAAGCTATCCCTCTTACACCAAAGGTCTTACTTTTCTACAAGGCACTTTACTTCTCGGCCAAATAAGGGGGAAAGTATGAGCGCGATAAATTGTTGGGAGTTTAAAAAATGCGGCACGAGGCAAAGAGACTGAGATTAGCACTAAATGGGAATTATCTGCTATAATGTAATGCAAAATTGGGGTACCGCAAAGACTCTTATGCAATCACCTTGAGGCCAGTACCAGTGTCAGCCTGAGATCGATGAACGATGTTGACTTAACTAAGGTCTGCAATATACCATGTTTTTGCTGATTTTCTATTTACTTCTTGCGCTTGGCGTTTCATTTTTCTGCTCCATAATGGAAGCGGTTATTCTTTCCGTTACCCCGAGTTTCGTCGAGGCCCTGGAGCAGAAATCTCCCAAGACCGGCGCTAAGTTACGTCA
>JABMQN010000222.1 GCA_013203045.1 Chloroflexota bacterium | reverse complement strand
TGGGCATGTTCGAGTCGATCCCTTAAAGGGGTACATTGATCTACGCTACCAAAGTGACTTGTACTCCATACTGGTGCATTCCCATGATCGCGTTGGATAGTTATTTCGACACACAACTCTTTATCCCGGAATTGTCGCTCCATTTCTTCCTCTCCATTCCCAAGCTGTCGAAGCATATCTTTTATCAATGGTTTAATGCTACCGGTCCGATAGGGGCTTCCATTATCGATAACGCGTACATGATAGCGAAAACGGCCGATTTTGGATCGCAGTCCTGCAATATCTTGAGCCACCAAATCAGCGGTTTTCCCCTTGTTTGTATATTCGCTGGCACCAAAGAAAGTTTTGACTTCAACAAATATTTCATTCCCGCCAAGTGAGATCAATAGTTCTCCAAGACCATTTTTGCATGGAGGGTCCCATTGGATAATCTTTGCACCGAGCGATGAAAGCCACCAAGCAATTTTGAGTTCTCCGATTGCTGATTTGTAAGCAGAAAAATCCTTTGGATGGGCAAGCTTAGCTCTTCGATCATTGGTCATACCATTAGTATCATAAGCTACTTGAAAGCATTCATTTAAGTGAGAGCGAAGCGGGTATTCCTCAGGGTCCGTAGAATACACTATATCTACAAGCATCTTAATACTATGGGGCAATAGTTTCCTCGACTCAAGGTTCATTTCGCCGCAAAAGCGATCCAGTGCCGGGAAATCGTTCAGTTGGGTTAATGATTCTTTATGCATTTCAAGTGGTTAGATGCACAACGACTGAATTAACAGGCTGCAATGGAATATGCCGGATTGACTTGGCGGCAACCTGTTTATTGCCTGAGATTATAGCAGAGACTACGGATTGCACGCTATACCTGTTATTGCCCTCTTGCCGCCAAGCTGATTAAAAAACCAACTTCGGAAGCGGACCCAAGTCCAAGGGAAGCCGCCCGTTGCAGTCGTTGTTGAATGAGTTGTTATGTTTCGTTTTCAAGTCAAAGGCCATAATCTGCTACCAAGGAGTCTGCGATTCCATCGAGACCTGGGAACATGGATGCAGGTTCGATACCATAACGCAATAACATAATCGCGATGTCGATTTTGCATTCTTCTTTTATTATCCACTTCTCCAAACCTTCACATTCAAAGGGGCTCTCCAGTTCATTATGAACCGTAAAAAGCCCAGATTGAGCAGTAATCCTTGGGGTTACATGTCGTGGATGAAAAACGGTTGTTGTTTCTATTCGAAAGGGTGATTGATCCAAGGGTGCTTGTCCGAAAGCATATTGGTTGCGTATAACATATATTGCAGAATCTGAATCAGAAGGATTGTATGCGGTCGCAAAGTAGGCTGCCACTAGTGGGTTTTTGGTCCAATCCATCATCCTTGTTGGAAGCCCATGATGTTGTGCGATTGCTAGCCATTCCCATTCATTGGCTGGGTCGAAGGCTAAATAGGGCATCGATCGATTTCTGAATTGCGTTAATACTACTTCTTCTGTTTCAGAGTCCACAGTGTACAAATAGTTACTGAGCTTCTCACGATCCTCCTTGTTTCCTATGATACTTCGACCGAATCTTGTAAGCAGCTCGAATGATTCATTACTCACTCCCCTGAAGATTGGATGAGCTTCTGCGTAAGAAGAAGTCATATCATGTAAAGAAACAACACTATTTACGATTTTTTCCTTCATGATCTCCTTTCATTAAGAAACATAACGCTTGAATTCACCAGCTGGTTGGGAATATGCCGGACTTACGTTGGCAACACCCGTCTAATTGCTGGCATTATAGCATATTTTCAAATTGGCATTTGACATGTTATAGCCCCCGTGTTGCCAAGTGTCCTAAAAACCAATTTTCGGATGCGGACCAAGCTCAGTCGCCGACCGCCCCAAGCGGTCGAGTGGAATAATTTGTTAGTGTGCCTTTTGGGTACAGCCTAATGACAAAAGTGTAATCCATGTCCCTAGACTGTACTCTGGGTTACGAAGCTACTTTTGTAAAAAGCAGTATGGATTTCCCTTCTGCAGGAACGTATTTGATAAATGGATCACCGAAGATTTCATCGACAGAATAAGAGTGTCCAAAGAACTCACCTTGAATCCGGCGAACATCTTGCTCGGAGAATTGAAGCCTTGCATACAACTCAATCGATTTCCTATTTGTTCTCGCTAGTTCAAGGAATATTTCTGCCCTAACACCCGTTGCATAGAGTTCTTGGAAAGGAAGTCTTTTTCGACTGAATTGTGGTTGTTCAATAGTGATATGCGAACCGACGGTCATTCCGTATTCCATCTTGAAAGCTTCGCAAAGTGAACGAGATGCAGGATAAGGCTCATCAAAGAAAGAAATGCAAAATCGTGCCTCTCGACCTATCACTTTCTTTGGCATGATAAGAAAGTCCTGAACAAGATTCAGTGTGATATCGAATTCATCTGGTTGCTTTGATGGCTCGGCTGAAGGTGCTTCGAAATGGCGACTAAAATCTCTTCGGAGTTTCTCAACCAAATCATTAGGGTCCGTGAATGTGTTTACAGTGTGAGACTGACGAAGAGTTGCCTTGAAAGCTTTCAATTTTTCAAGGAGTGTATGGTCGAGATCAATACTCGAATAGCGTACCGTAGCTTGTTGTTCGTCGGCTAGGTAAATAAGGATTTCCTTTCCGTGTTTTACCGCATGTTCATATTCTAATTGAGTAAACGATTTTCCTGAGACACTGTCGATTGATCCCACTCTGAATGCAATAATACCCAAATAAACGTCGCTTTGATCAACTTCGGCTAGGCACGTTTCAAGTGCACATTCTGTCCGCGCACCAAATTCCTCCATACCTCTCACGTTGACATCGAATTCTTTTAAGACTCCCCAGACGGCCTGTCGATGTGCATCCAAGTCTTCATATGTTGATGAAATGAACACTGTTTTTTTCATGATACTGTCTCGCTTAATCGCAGCACACTAACAATTACTATCACGCTGGCGGCATTATACCACGAATTGAGTGATAACACGGAACACAGGATGATGAGACATATAAATTCGGCGGCGTTATCGCATAGAGTAGTCTCATGATGATGTGATAACAACGCGTCGGTGTTATTGATCAATTAGCTATGAAAAATGTGCTGGGTGTGTTATTGATGGAGGTTGATCGTATCTTTTGTGATAACGCTGCCGGGAACCAAAACCATCCACTTTCTATCAACTGCGGAAGATTGGATAGTTAGTTTAATTGCATTCTGCACGGACATGCGTGCAGTGACCTTTCAAGTCTCCAAAGCTAAACCACGTTTGAGTGCTTGCAAACATTCTGCAAACATGGGGTGCGGTCCCTTGGTCGTGCTGGGGTGTTTCCATAGGCACCTCCTTTTATGTTTTAAGGAAATTACCCATTGAAGCTAATCTGAAGGTGGGAATTTGCAAATCTTTTGCTAATCTCTCTAGCGGTTCTGGCATCGTACCACGATGTACCAAAACTTCCGTGAACCACCAAGGTAGCTACAAAATGGCATGTTTTAGCAAGGTTCAAAACTGCGCAGACAGACTTCGGAACCGAGGGTCGTGGGTTCGAATCCCTCCAGGCGTGCCAGAAAACGAAGCTAAAAAAGACCCTCTGAGGAGTTTTCCCGGAGGGTCTTTTATTGTGTTTTGCTAACGGTTTGCTAACGGATTATTTCGGTATGCTCATTAGCTGCGTGATGGCTGAACAGTTCGTCAAACTGCAAAGCTGCGGCCTGTTGAATACCTGGGGCGACGTGACTGTAAGTGTCAAGGGTGATGGCGATTCCACTGTGCCCCAACCTCTCTTGAACGATCTTTGGGTGTGTCCCGTGTTTAAGCATTAAAGAAGCATGAGTGTGTCGTGCGTCATGTAAGCGGATTTCCTTCAATCCCGTGCGGCGCACTAGTTTGATCCAAGCATGCGTACCGTATTTGGAAGCCACGGATTGCCATTAGGGTGACTGAAAACAAGTACTTCATCAGTCAGTTGATGCAGCTTCATGCCAGCATTATATCACAGATATTCTGAGGTAAAACGAACTATCAATCCGTTGAGGCAAGGGGATGGCGGTCACAATCTCTAGCGCGATTTACCGTAAACCGAATGGGCAGCCCCGCGCGAATTTTCACAAAATTAGGCAGGGGGGGTATCAAGTTCCCGCTAGCTACGCAAGAATCAGGTTTTAGCTACGGAATGATGTGTCTCAAAAATGACGAAAATAGGGGATTAAATGGGCATTTTGTGGAGAAATTAATTTTCCCTCTTGCCGCAAAGTTGAATAGAAACCAATTTCGGATGCAGAACCAGGCCCAAAGGAGAGCGCCCCTGAAAGTCGGTTGCACGCGTTACCTATCTCCCTGAACGCTCAATTCGATCAAATTTGCGATCCACTCATCGACTACTTTGAAAGTATTTGTTAGTTTAGCTTTAGCAGCGAGACATGCTTTGTCATGTCGTCGAAATCGTGACACGATATTGACTACAATGCACAGGTTCAGGGAACAGATAAATTGACAATAGATACCTTCTATCGGCACAATGTGAATAATTGCTGTCTAAGCTCAATAGGAGGATCTTCCATGACCATGCTCGAACAGGATGACGCTGAATTATGCGGAGTGATTACCCGTTTTCATGAAATGGCAGGTGATGCCCCAAATTTTACAAAAATATTAAATCCACAGTTCCAGTCACCGGATTGGGATCACTCCCGTATTGTCTTCGCTATGAAGGATGATTTTGTGGGAAACGTGAAATACCGTACCCTACACGGAGGCATCACAGCATCGATGTTGATGCAGCCGGTGGTCAAGCGGTCTTGCTGAGTGTATTCAAGAAGGTGAGAGGGCAGCCGATAGAGAAGCAGTTCAAAACGTTCGTTAATATCGGCTCTATTGATTTCCGGATTGACTTCCTGAGACTGGGGAAAGGAACCCGGTTCATTACCGATGCATGGATTCTGCGTATGGGAAACAAAGTTGCAGTCACCCGCATGGAGTTACGTAATGAAGAGGATGTAGTGATTGCAGTGGGAACTGGAACGTATACGGTTGGCTAGTTACCTGTAAAGTGATCAATTATAGAGGGATTGTAGAGTTATACTCTCTCTCAAGACAATACAATAACCGTCCGGACTCACCCGCCGCGTGGATCGACAATCCGGTACCGATTTGCATTCACATCGCTGCGTCAGTGTTCCCTGCGAGGACACAATGACAGTCTTCCACTGGTGGCGGTGTCTGTTTGATGTTCCTTTTCCGTTACCATTCATTGTCGAGTACCGTACTGACCCTTCCGAATTAAGATATATCTTACAGTACGGATGCTTTTCGCTCAATTAATATTCGGTGAATATTGGGTAAAACCGAGTTAAGAATTGGTATATGTCCAGTAAGCATTTTTCACTTGAAGAGAAAACGGTATGGGGTATCGATGGTTGGGTCTCCGATACTCTGGGACTGTGCCATTAGTTCTCAGAGGCTATTGCTCACTGGATATACTCTCAATGAAACTTACTACATCAGGATCACTCTTGCCGAACGCTACACAACTCTCATAGACAGGTTGGATACCAGACAGATCATGATTCAGCTGCATCACAGTAGGCGTTTCAATTGTCGTACCGATGATAAACAGTGAACCCTCAGAAAGATCATAGCTTGTATTATCGATTGCAAACTCTGCCGTCTTTCCATCGGAAGTCTCCAAGTTCCACTCGATACGAATACCATCTTCTGACTCAGTATATCCCTCAAGCTTATAGACCGAGCTTTCGGTGCTGGAGGAGCCGTGGCTGTTGGAGGATGCCAGAGCTTCATACCAGATCATCAGGGTAAGTCCTTCTTTCCACTTCATGAAGGTGAAACTCGATTCCTCAAACACACCACCAGCCATATCAGCCCCGGGTGCTGTAGATTTGCTACAGCCGACGAAGGTCGACATGAGCACTATTATCAGCAGTGGTAATGCAAATACCCTCGTTAGCACTTCCCATCTTTTCACAGTTACACTCCTCTGATTAGTG
>JABMQN010000221.1 GCA_013203045.1 Chloroflexota bacterium | reverse complement strand
ATCACCAGTACGGTAAAGTGAGCATCGAGGCTGCTCCCTCCCCCGATAGCCATGATGACGTTTATCACGCAGAAAAGCACGGCAAGAACCAGTATGTACCGGTTATAAATCCTCAGGGGAGCACCTCCAGTTCAATAAAGGCTTTCCTTTTTTTATACTCATCCCGAGTGATAACCACTGGCTTATCAAAGGCTTCACTGACTGTAGTGGCGGCAATCGAGGCTACTGGACTTCCCAACGACCTGAAGTACCAGACGTTCTCATATGCTAACTTTGGTTTAGATACTTCCACATTCACCCTGTTCCCGTTTGCCGTGACCGATACAGATCCTGCGATATCCAGCATGCCAACTAGAATAGTAGAAAGAGCAGATTCTATTTCTGTAGACGTGGGACCGGGCTTTACTTCTAATCCATCGAGGCATATCGAACCGGGGGTTGCTACAGCTATACCTACATCCTGAGGATCTTTCCCATGTCTTACGATTAACCTGCCTGGAATTCTTTCCCGAATGTCAATGTCTGAATATTCCTGGCGTATGGGAACCAGAGCCTGTGACCGACCATCCCGCAGCGAGCTGGGAAGATAAATGGCTTTCCCACTCAGCCCAAGCTCCTCCAGCAAGGCCGCGATATTCTCCATACCGGCCTCGAGCATCATCTGGCTGGCTTCCGGCGATATTGCGGGTCTCGTGTTTGCCAGAGCCACACAAACAAGCCCAAGCATTATGAGGGATATCGCTACCGCTGTGAGCGGCTCCGAATCAACCACGAAGAAAAAGATCGGGACAAGTCCTGCCCCGGCAACGGTCAGCCCCAATCCCAGCCCAACATACGGGTCCTTTATGTTGCTCTTACCAAAGATTCCATTTAGCATAATTGGGATTTCTTCCTGTTTTCCACAAACGGATTTTACATGTCATTGCGAGGAGGTCCAGATGGCCGACGCGGCAATCTCCTCTGTAGGCTGGGAAATCGCTTCGCGGAATTTCTCCTTTAGATACATGGAGATTCTTTCGCTGCGCTCAGAATGACACCGAGCGAAGGGATCTCTCCAATAGCCGATTGTCTCCATCTTTATATATTGTATTACCTCCCTTGGAAAGAGCCACCAACACTCGCATAACTATAAGGGCATATCTTCAACATCTATCCAAAGATGTACGTCACTATAAGGTGCGGTCCCACTCTTAAACAGTAAAAACTCCACTTTCTGGCCTGTCCCTGGTATGAACGGAGCGAAGCTTACATTCTGTTCCCACTTCTCTTTGTGCTCGAGAGAAATAGAGTTTATTTCATGCACTTCCTCACCATCAATGGTAACTTCCACTCGATAGTCCATAGGATCGTGCTCTCGATTGACTACACCCACAATCACCGAACCCTCCTGCCCTACCATCAGATTCCGAGGATAGTTGGCTGCCTTCCTCTCAGGCCCCAAAATATAGAATTCGGTAAAGTCCTCTCCCTTGGGGGACGTCTGGGTGACATAGACTGTTGCCCCAATCGCTCCCACGATCGCAACCAATAAAATTACTGTTAGCAACTTGTCCCAAGGTCCGCCAGTTCGCCATCCAAGTGTCAACTGTGAAAATTTTTCTTTTAACTCCGGGTTGAATCGTTCTTTTATCGGTAATTGCCATCTACGCCAGGCAGCTATGGCCGCGAGTACCACGATCACGCTGAATACGGATACATGGATAGGTATGGACTTTATTCCCCAAGGTGTGTAGTTCAACACCAAACCGATAAGCGGGATGAGGGCAATACTCAAACCAAAACCGAGGGCTACACGCTCCACTCCATCAAGCACACCCTTCCGGGGAAACAGTGCCGAAACCAGGCAATAACCGGAAAAGAAAAGTACAAACGGTACGCCTAAAGCCACCCTCAGAGGGCCATCGACCCACATGGCCACTGGTGCCAGTAGAACGGAAAGAGTTACTATAATAAGGAGGTCTATCATTATCTGCGCTCCTCACCCCACCATACCCACATTCACAGGTCAGCCGGAGTGTACAGTCAAGCTATTTACTATATATTTTCCTCGATGGTTTCACTCATTTTAATTTGAATAACACAACCCAGTCAAGTCCAAGCTAACCCACGCACTTGCATACAAAGCTACGTTGGCGTTTCTATACTCTAATTACACCACATGCAAGCAATCGGCAAACACAACCCTCTCAATTCATCTATCGCGACAGTGTATGTCATCAATCTTGCATATAACGCCACCAATTACACATCGTGTAATACTGCAAACTCAATAATTATTATTAGCCTCTTACTTAAAGACACCGCAAGCTTGACAAATATGCACATTTAGTGCATACTGATGCATATGAGAACGACACTAAACATCGATGACAAGATATTAATAAAGGCGTCCGAATTGACTGGAATTAAAGAAAAAACCTCCCTGGTACGGCGGGGATTAGAAGCTTTAATTATACAGGAAAGCAGTAAGAGACTTGCAGACCTCGGAGGAACTGAGAAAGACCTGCGCTCTATTCCTCGCAGAAGGATGGCCAGCCGATAAGCATGGTATTGGTCGACACGTCTATCTGGGTATCTCACCTAAGAACAGGTGATACCCATCTGAAATCAATATTGCAAAACGGTGAAGTCGTCTGCCATCCTTTCATCATTGGTGAGCTTGCTTGTGGAAATATCAAAAACAGAAATGAAGTAATCGCGCTACTGCAAGCATTACCAACAGTAAAAACTGCAGACCATGAAGAAATCCTCAGCTTTATAGAATCACATCATTTAATGGGTACGGGTCTTGGCCTGATTGATGTGCATTTACTTGCCTCTGCTCTATTATCAAAGGTACCATTGTGGACCGCGGACAAGCATCTCAAAGCGGCATCCACTAAATTAAATATCAACTACAAGTAGAGCCTGGAACACCAATTGCGCTAGCTATTGATTTCACCATCAGCATCCGATATAATCCCCGCAACGTTCGAATAAGTTTGTTAAACGAAATCCATGTTCAAGCGCCGCATCGAATCTGACTTACTTACAATTGACGTTTTAACCCTGCTGCTGATATTCCTTATCATCACATCACTGGCCTCATGGTTGCGAACCATACTGGGATTCCCCTTCATCCTGTTTTTCCCTGGCTATGTCATCACTGCTACTCTGTTCCCTGCAAAAGAGACGATCAGCAACTCAACAAGGCTAGCGCTTAGCATTGGACTCTCTATTATCGCCGTGATCCTCATTGGACTGGCACTCAGTTACTCCCCATGGTACCTCAAGCTCAGTTCTCTATTGGCATCGTTGTCCATTTTTGTTCTAGTTTTGTCCATCTTTGCCTGGTATTTAAGAGGTAGAATCAGTTCATTGGATAGATACACTATCAACCTACAATCACCTGTGAACACAATTACCGCTGCATGGAGCACTTCCGATAACCTCTTCCGAAGAAATAGGCCATCAGCGCAAGGATGGACAGGATGATTCCCGGCAGAAAACGCAACAGGCTGAGCCATGATACATCGGTTATCAGTTTGAGTTCAGCGAGAAAGACATGGTACCCGATTTCAACATCGTCGGTGATCACGTCGTCAGCATTGGGAGGTTGAGGATAGGGTTCTGGGTAGTTAGCATCCCCGGATTCTATCAGGCTGGTTGAATCGCCATAATGCCACCATTCATCGAGGTGAAGCGGGTAGGCGTAGTCAAAACGAGGAATGCTTGTCATCAGGAATCCGGCCAGCAGTATTACTGCAAGACATAGCCATTCAATTAATCGAGACTGCTCTTTCGTAAGTGTCAACATTTATGAATCCGTTTGAGAATGAACGTTAATGCGCAGATCACGAATCTCACATGGTGATCCCATATCATCGCAAAGGACGAATCGGAGCGCTTGATTGCTGCCAGTTCGTTGCGCCGTGAAGGTGATAGGTTGTTCCCACTTTTCGTCAGGGCTTAGCTGGATTGGCGATGGGGACTGAATGATATCTTTACCCAGGGTGATTTGCAGGTCGTATTCCGTTTGCCGGTTCTCGCGGTTGACTATGCCAAGTACGATCGTGGCTTCTTTTCCAGCTGTGAGATCTCGGGGATAATTGGAAGCCTGACCGCCCTCCCCGAGAACGTAGAACTGAGTGTAGGGTTGCATTTCGGTACCCGGGTTGGTAAGAAAATGGGCTAGAAAACCAGTGCCTATCACTATTGCGCATGACAATATGATTACCAGACTTCGGAAGAGGTTATCGGAAGTGCTCCATGCAGCGGT
>JABMQN010000220.1 GCA_013203045.1 Chloroflexota bacterium | reverse complement strand
AGTGTGGGGTGCCGATTATGTTGATTCGACCGATTATCTAAAGGTATACATACAACGTCTGAGGGTCAAACTGAGGGATGATCCGCATAACGCCAAGCTTATTGTATCTGAGAGAGGTGTGGGATACAAACTTACCAAGTAGTTGCAGTCTAAACGTGATTGAGTGATTAAGACAAAGAGAAGGGGTTCATGGTTTGCCATGAACCCCTTCTCTTATATTTTGCATTCCTCAGTGGCTCTCCTCCTCTATTTATTGTCCCTGCAATCTTCTTTCTATGTTTTAGAAGAAAACTGTTACCAAACATTTACCTTAGCTTAACTGTACTTTGACATTCATTTACTAGGACTTTTACTTTCATGTAATAGGATAAAAGTACTAGAGAAAGGCTGCTCAGACAAGGAGAATGTTAGAATGGAGCTCGAAAAACCTGTTGAAGTAGAAGTTGAAGTACAACCAGATCCTAAGGTAGTGGTCATTGGTGACGATGAAATCTCTTCGAAGGAACTCGCATCACTCTTGGAAGAAGCGGGCATTGAGACGACGATGGCTCGAAATGCTAATATCAGGAAGATCGATAATGCTTTGCCGAATGCGATTATTGTTGAGGAAAAGGCCGGAAATGGTGGATGGGAAGTTAGTTCCCAAATACGTCAAAGATCCAATGTGCCCATTATCGTGTTAGGCAATAGTAATAGCGAAATAGCCTGGGCCAAGGCAGCTGCGTACGGAGTTGATTGCTATTTGCATAAACCTTTTGGGTCCCGCGAACTGGTTGCGCGAATTAAAAGCCTGGTTCGCAGGTATGATGGGACTTCGGACGGATTCACAGGGTTGAAAAGGCGGGAATTGCCAGTCAGAGTTTAGTCGATAGAAGTTTTTTTGTTTGTAGCTATAAATGTTGAAGCTTTTCCACTATTTACCATTCTGATACTTGACTGTAGCCGCTCTTCCACGAGCACATGACCAACCTCGACTCACCGGATGATCAGGATCGCCTGAGATTCGCCTAATCCTTCTACCATCTCGATGAATCAGCATGCCGCATCTGCTGGCACAAAATCGGCAAGAAACTTTCGCTATCATCTGTTATCGACCCCAGGGGCAAATAGAACCGTTTTCGGTTTAAGTTCCATATATTCCGACAGTTCTCTGATAGTACCGTATTTCATGACACCAGCCTGACAATGCTTGACGCAGGCCGGCTGAAGCCCTCCGGCAACCCGGTCTCTACACAAATCACAAAGGTCAGTCGGTACTGGAATATAATCGAAAGTCCACTTATCTTCCGAATACTGCATCGGACCCGATTGGTTGATTTTGATTCCCCACTGGCCTACAGGTAAATCGTGTTCCTCCTTGCAGGCAATCTCACAGGTATGACATCCTGTGCAGAATTCGTAGTCGATTAGAAGTCCGTGTCTCGGCATAGCAAGGGCCACTTATCTCAATTGTGTTTCACCAGTTCGTTAATAACGTCGCTTACTGAATTGGAGGGTATGTCTTTCCTGATTGTTGTCTTCCCGATTTCATTAAGCAATACCCATCGTACGGCTTTTCCCTGGACTTTCTTATCCAATTCTATGGCTCTCAAGATGGCATGCGAATCGGCTCCCGGATATGCTATCGGAAGACCGAATTTCTTCAACAATACTCCCTGCCGTTGTACTGTATCGCTGTTGAGAAGGTCAGTCCTCTCCGCGATCCGGGCAGCGCCCATCATGCCAATTGCTACCGCCTCACCGTGGAGCATTTGCTGATAGGTTGTAGCTGTTTCCAATCCATGGGCAATGGTGTGTCCGTAGTTAAGGATCGTGCGAAGACCCGCTTCTTTTTCATCCTCACTCACAACATTGGCTTTGATAATGGCGCTACGTCTAATGGCTTCGGTTGTAGCTTCCTTATCCAAATTAATAAGTTTGTCCACATTTTGCTCAAGGAAGCTAAAATAGTCGGCGTCTCGGATGAGGCCGTGCTTGATGACTTCTGCCCAACCGGATGTGAACTCCCTCTTTGAAAGGGTAGAAAGAGTTCCAACGTCAGAGAGAACCAATCGAGGCTGATAGAATGCCCCAATTAGATTTTTCGCCTCAGGGTGGTTGATAGCCACCTTGCCACCGATTGAGGAATCTACCATTGCCATCAGGCTGGTTGGAACCTGAATGAAGGGAATACCGCGCAGGAAGGTTGCAGCTACAAATCCGGCAAGGTCCCCGATTACTCCCCCTCCGAGGGCGATAATGATGTGCGAACGCTCTGCCCGATGCAGGACAAGAAAGTCGTAAATACGCATAGCTATTGCTATAGATTTGCTTGTCTCGCCGTGAGGAACGACGAGGGAATCGACAGCAAATCCCGCATTCTCGAGGGAAGCTTTGGCGCGGTTTCCATAGTGAGGGTAGACCTGATCATCGCTGATTATATATGCCTCGCCTTCAAGCCCTAGGTCTTTCATTTTTTGTCCCAGGGAATCGAGCAGCCCCCAGCCGACAAGTATCGGGTAGCTCTCAGTGGCGGTGGTAACTACGCAGGCGGTTTCTGCATCCGATATGGAATACCTCTGGCTTCGACTAAGGTAGTTCCACCCCCGTATCAATTCGCCGGCAACCTCTTCCGGTGTGAGTTGATCGGTACGAACGGTCCAATCGGCCTGATAGTAATTGAGTTGACGCGACGATTTGAGAGTTCTGATACGTTCCAGCGGATCATCGCCGGCAAGTAAAGGCCGAACGATTTTGTCTTCTGATTTTTCGGAATCGATCATTAACCGTTTATAAATAGTCTCTGGCGTAGCTTCCAGACAGATAATGACACCGGATTTTTTCATTATCTCCCGATTTTCATCTTTCATGATAATACCGCCACCTGTGGAGATGACCGTTTCACTTTTTTGACCAACGTTTGCAAGCGCCTGGGTTTCCAATTCGCGGAAATGCGGTTCACCATCCTGAGCGAAAATCTCTGGTATGGGTTTGCCTGCCAGCTTTTCGATTTCATCATCGGTGTCAACAAGCTCCCAACCAAGACGTCTGGCAACAATTTGGCTCACTTGCGTCTTTCCAGTGTAAGAGAAGCCGGTCAGGAAGATGTTTCTAAGATTTCTTTCACCCATTGAACTCCGTCTCTGTAATCATAATTTCCCAGTGCATCGGGATAAGAAAGAGGACTTTCAAAAATAATTGGATATGCAGGTTTCAGGATTTCCAGCAATCTCTTAATATCCGCCCAACCCTCCTCTGGGTCCTGACTGGGATGAACTGGAATATGCCGGAAAGTAAGATAGTCCTCAATCCCACGATTGTTCCATAAATGTATCGATCCCACAAACGGGGCGATTATTTCAGCAAATTCATATAGATCGAATTGGGTCAGATTTGAGGCTAGATTCATATGGCCGGTATCAAAACAATACTGCAAAGGGTATTGAGCCAGTGACTGAGTCAGGAATCCATTGTTCAGATATGGACTGTTTCCCAAACCTTCGATATGGATGGCTACGCCTCGTTTTTCGCTGAGTTCAGCCAATTGATCGCAGCTTTTCCAGGCAATGCTCTCCAGCTTGGATTCACTTTCCCCGACACCATCTGTACTCGGAATGGGGAAATGAACGATAATATAATCTGCCCCGATATCCTCAGCATAAGCTAGAGTCTCAGAGACCATTTTGAATGTCCGATTGCGGCTGTCCTTATCCACATCGCACAGGAATGACCACGTTGGGGGATTGGGATACCAGTCGAGCTTGACCAGTGGCGAGTGAATACTCATGCTCAGGTGCTTTTCGAGGATGTCTTTTTTTACAGTTTCATAATCATCCGGCGGGAGATTGAAGAACTCCCCACGAGAGAGACCATTAGCCACGACACCTTCTTCGATGTGGCCAATCCTGTTGCAGTGAAAGCCTAGGTTATCGTTTGTCTTTTCCCTTATCATTTTCATCTTTCGGAGACTTCAGTTGGGAGAACTCAATTTCCATGACCGGTTCGTTTTCAGGTTGGACCGTGACGGTCCCTTTGAGATAGTTGATCGATAGCAACTTAGCTGGTCCGTGATCGGTAAGCACATTCTTTCCTTTAATGGGCAGGGTTGCTTTGATATCAACATATTGTTCGTGTTCATATTTTAAACAACAGAGAAGTTTGCCGCATATGCCTGATATCATCTGAGGATTAAGGGGTAAAGATTGATCACGGGCCATTCTCACTGAAATCGGGGCAAACTTGGAGAGGGATGAAGAGCAACATATGGGACGACCGCATCTGCCAATGCCACCGAGCAGTTTGGCAACGTCTCGAGCTCCTATTTGACGCAATTCAACACGGGTTTTGAAAGTGGCTCCCATTTCTTTAAGCAAAGCGCGAAAGTCCACTTTGTTTTCTGCACTGAAGAATATCGTCAGATGACTGCCATCAAAGTTGTATTCTGCTGCGATGAACTTCATTGGGAGATCGTGTTTGGCAATAAGTTCAGTGGATTTGTTTAGAACCTCGCCTTCTTGCTGCTTGAGTTCTTCTGACTTTTCGATTTCCTCAGGATTTGCCTTACGAACGATAGACTTCAGTGGTTCTTGCACCTGATTGGCGGGGATCTCCTTGGTGGCTGTGATCACTTGCCCCATCGATTGTCCATGGGCAGTATCAACGATAACCCAGTCGCCAACATCGAATTCGACACCGGCAGGATCGAAGTAATAGGATGGACCGGCTGTTTTAAACCGGATAGTTGCTACGTCAGGCATATTTCCTCTTTCTCAACATATGGAATATTCAACATTAACACTTCCAGTGCCAAACGAGGATTGGCATTCTGTTCCAATTGCTGCATTGTTTCTTGAATAGATCTGATCGCCCCTCCAATCGCGCTTGTACTGCACTGTGCTGCATGTTGCCCAAGCACACCCTCTTGACTGTTATTTGTAATGAATTCCAGGCAGTTACCTTTCACCAGTAGCAAATCTCGCCACCAGGTAAGCCATAGTTGCAATCTTTCCCGTACTGCAACTCGGTTTTTACTGAATTGTGTGGCAAGATCGGCTGCAAACTCAAAACGTTCGGTGATATCGGAACCAGACAGGGCAATGAGATTATCCAAATGCTGAGATCGCTCTTCCAGTATGCCCTCATCATCGATCGCCGATATGGCCCATCCGATGCTACCCTGGCATGCTCTGGCAAGGAGATCGGCTCGTGATGGGTCTATTCCCCATCTTTCCATTAAGGCCTCTTTCACAATATGCGATGGCAGGGGGGGAAGCTCTATCTTTTGGCAGCGAGAGCGGATAGTTGGGAGAAGTGATCCTTCGTCAACAGCAAGTAAAAGAAATACTGTGTTTGGAGGTGGTTCCTCAAGGGTCTTGAGTAGTGAGTTTGCTGCACCGTCACTCATATATTCCGCACCATCGATGATGATGACCCGATAGCCTCCCTCGTATGGTTTGAGATTGACGTTGTACTGCATATCCCTGATCTGATTAACGCTGATCGCTTTTCTTGCTGGAGCTTGTTCATTCTCCGAGTTCTGTGCGAGTTGGATCAACTGTACATCCGCGTGATTACCGGAAGCAATGCGCCTGCAGGAATTGCACTCGCAACATGGTTTGTCTTCTGAAAGACAGTTCAATGCCTGGGCGAGATTGATGCTCAGCGTCATCTTCCCCACGTGCTTGGGGCCTATGAATAAATAGGCATGTGAAAGACGCCCCTCGTGAAAACTACGTTTCAGTAAGTCAACAATTCTATCCTGTCCAATTATCTGCCACATTTTGTGATCCGTCTCTAGGTTTGATTTTTGCGGTTTGTGGAGCTTGTTGTATGGAAATTACCTGAGCCCCTGGCTCGAACAACTCGGACCGAATCTCATGCACCAATCCATACGAAATTGCCTCTTCAGGGTATAGTGTTGTACGGTTCAACATGTCATCAAGAATCTGCTGTTTGTCTTTGTTTACGGTATCGGCTATTACACGAGCAATATTGCCCATATCGATCTGGAGCCCTTTTAATTTTTCTTCCAGTTGTTTTTCTTCCAGACTCATCGGTTGAGGAAAACGGCATTGCACGCCGTGGAGAAGGAAACGGGCATGCGGGACCGATAGTCGCTGGGAGCCAGCACAGAAAAGAACCACACCGATCGAATCGGCACTCCCGAAATTGTGAGTCACTATTTCCAGCGGGATACCTTTGAGGAAGTTGTAGGCAGATAGCCCTTGAAAAACGTCTCCTCCGGGGGACGAAATCAATAGGCCAAGTTTCGTCGCCCCCTGCTTCATTTTGCTATCAACTACTTGCATTAGAGCAGCCACCGTCTCCGGTACTATCGGAGCAAAGAACTTAATATAGAACTTGGAATTCGAAGTCATTTTATTAAACTCCCTTAATCAGGCTAAGTACCCTTGAATTGCCGGTTTTATTTCTCTTGTCTCCACTTTGTTCCCTGGGCTGTATCTTCAAGTGAAATCCCTAGTTGGGTAAGTCGATCTCGAATTATATCGGAAAGTTGCCACTGCTTGGCGGCTCGCAACTCAGAACGAATCTCAACCAGCAGATCGACGAATGGTCCTCCGTCGAATTCAGCATGGTCTTCTTCCAGCTTCAATCCTAACACATCCGATAGCTTCTTGAGCGTGTTCTGGGCATTCGCGATCGGGATTCCTTCTTCACTGGCCTTGTTGATTTCCCTTGAAAGATCAAAAAGAGCGGCTACCGCTTGTGCTGAGTTGAAATCATCATCCATAGCTTCGATGAACCGTTTTTGATACGGATTGGCATCCAAAGGATCGCCTTGTGTTACACCATTTTCCAGATTCGCTGCGCGGGTCAATCTCTCCGCCCCTCTTTCCATAGCTGCCAGACCTTCATCGGAAAAAGACAATGGGCTTCGATAATGTGAACTGAGTACGAATAATCGCAGAGCATCGGCGCTGGATTTCTCAAGTATTTCTTTTACTGTGATCAGATTGCCCAGAGATTTGCTCATTTTCTCTTGATCCAGTTGCAGCAGCCCATTATGCATCCAGTATTTGACGAAAGGAATAACCCCGGTAAAAGCTTCAGATTGGGCTATTTCGTTCTCATGATGGGGGAATACCAGGTCCTGCCCTCCGCCGTGGATATCGAGAGAATCGCCAAGGTATTTTTGAGACATTACGCTGCATTCGATATGCCACCCGGGCCTTCCGGGGCCCCACGGGC
Organism: Chloroflexota bacterium; assembly: GCA_013203045.1. GTDB lineage: Bacteria > Chloroflexota > Dehalococcoidia > SZUA-161 > SpSt-899 > JABMQN01. The sequence goes on along the minus strand of JABMQN010000220.1, from coordinate 23,877 downwards.
TATCCCAACTGGGCTCTCCTGGTTTGGCAGCTTTCCAGAGGGCGAAGTCGAGGGCGTATTCTTTTGCTTCATCCACCTCGATGCGCGCCCCGGCACGCATGTCATCCAGTTTGCGATGGCTGAGTTTCCCGTAATTATCAGCACTCTGAATCCGGAAGTATACATCGCCGTTTAATTCATAGGCATGCCCTTTATCAATCAATGTTTGGACAACCCTGATGATATCCGGAACCTCTTCGGTGGCTCTGGGATAAAAATCGGCACGCATGATGTTCAAGCCGTCCATATCTTCGAAGTATTCGTTGATGAATTCCTCGGCCATCTCTTTAGCCGGGATGCCGCGTTCATTGGCACGAGCGATGATTTTATCGTCGATATCAGTGAAGTTCTGTACATATTTGACGTTATAGTCTCTGAACTTGAGATACCGCCGGACAACATCGAAAATGACGTAACTCATCGCATGCCCGATGTGACAGGAGTCGTAAGGCGTCACACCGCAAACATACATTTTTACCTCGTCGCTGTCTGGTGTGAAATCCTCCTTTTGGGATGATAGTGTATCATAGATTTTCATTTGGTTTCCTCGATCAATACTGCCGAATGAGTTACTATTCCTTCGCCTTTTCCCACAAATCCCAACTCATCGGTTGTTTTTGCCTTTATCCCGATTTGATCTTCTTTTATTGCGAGTGTCGCTGCGATTTTACGTTTCATTTGGTCAACGTAAGGGGCCAGCTTTGGTTCCTGAGCAATGATTGTAACATCCACATTGCCGATTCGCCAGTTGTGCTCTTTGAGCAGTGCCACCGTTTGTTCAAGTAGAATTAAACTTGGAATGTCTTTGTATTGGGGATCGTCAGATGGGAAGTAAGTTCCGATATCACCGAGGGCAGCGGCACCAAGCAAAGCATCGATGATGGCGTGTATGGTCACATCCGCATCACTCCATCCCAACAACCCTTTTTCGAATGGTATCTCTACCCCGCCAAGCACGAGCTTGCGACCTTTTTCGAGCCTATGAACATCGTAACCAATTCCCACACGCATGTTTATCTATTCCTCAAGATGATCTCCGCAAATGCCATATCCTCTGGTGTGGTGATCTTAATATTCTCGTATGAACCCATATAGAGTTTTACGTCATGTCCGAGTTTTTCCACCATGGTAGCATCGTCGGTTACATCTTCGTGAATCTCATCATGAGCTTGTTGTATCAAACTGAAACGAAAGACCTGAGGGGTTTGAATAGCCCATAAAGTGTCGCGTAGTGGCGTCGTATGGACGAAACCCCCTGGCGAAGCTGTTTTAAAGGTGTCTTTGACCGGGACTGCCGCGACAGCTGTGCCATTTTCTCGGGCCTCAGTAAGTCCTTTCTCGATAATATCAACAGTGATAAGTGGCCGGGCTCCATCGTGAATCATGACCCAATAACAATCTTTGAGCATATTGAGCCCTTCTCGAACTGAGTCCTGGCGCCTGGCTCCACCAAGGCACAATGACGTGACTTTGGACCATCCTTGTTCATCGGCCATTTTTTGCCCACGTTCCAAATTCTCTTTCCCCAAGACGATAACAATTTCATCGACCACATTGCACTCTTGGAAAGTGTCGACCACTCTGGCCAGTAACGGTTTTCCATTGATCTGAGCAAATAGCTTATCGATCCCACCCATTCTCTCACTTCTACCAGCAGCTACAATGACTGCCCCTACTTTCCTGTCTTTATCGGTTAAACTTGTCATCGTCTTACCTTGCCCTCTTATTCATATGTTACTACAAAAAGCATCCGGATGACGAGTTTATACAAATGGGGGTTGAAGGTTAAATTTCAGCGGAAGTGAATAACGGCGAGGAATATTCCGGCTGCCAGGGCAACAAGACTGTATATACCGGTTGAGATACCGAAAACCACCGCAGCAGCATAGCAAAGTCCTACGCTGATCCCGGCGATTATCTGAAGGCCCACTCCACGTTTTTTCTTGACACCAAGGCTTATCAGTTCGCCGATGATATAGCCTGCAAGCAATGCCAGAAGATAGGAAAATCCCCGTACAATGGGGACAGCCAATCCCCACCCTATTCCGAGAATTATGGCCAGTCCCAGTCCTATTCCCCCAGCCTTTAAATAGTCAATAGCTGAGACTTGAAATGTGGGCAGGCGAGTCAGTTTGGCGCAGTCGGGGCAGCGGGCTCCAACAGGGGTCTGTACGGTGCATTTGGGGCAAATTAATTGATCGCACTTGCCGCATCGAAGGTTGGTTTCTATTTTGGGATGGCGGGGGCAATTCACAAAAAACGCCTCTCAGCTAGGATCCACCCTTGCTATGACGATCCTTTTGCAGGGCAATGAGATGGTCTATTGTTTCCTGCGGCACATCGCAGTTACCAATTTCATTCCCGGAATCCTCGAAACCATGATAATCACTACCACCACAAGATACCAGCCCGTGTTTATTAGCCAGGTTCATGAGGCGTTTTCTGGTTTCCTTGCCATAACCTTTGTAATATACTTCCATACCAATCAAGCCAGCTGGTTTTAATTCCTCTATTACCGCATTCAGTTTTTTTGTCTCTGCCGGATGCGCCAGTACAGGCAATCCTCCAGTTTTGGCGATTAATTCGACTGTCTCAATAGCACCCAGCTTCTCTCTTACTACGTAACAGGGCCCATTATCGCCTATGTATTTGTTGAAAGCTTCTTGGAGCGAGGAAATGTATCCCCGCTCAAGCAGAGCCTGAGCAATGTGAGGTCTTCCGATCGATGCTCCGGCGGCAATATTGACCACATGATCCCAGTTCAGGACAACACCGTAATTCTTAAGCTTGGAGATCATCTTCTGTCCTCGAGTAGCTCTGGCGTTACGTAGCATCTCCAATTTGTGACAGAACTCGGTGGAGTAATGGTCAACGTAATAACCCAGAATGTGCCTTTCACCGTGCGGTACCTCAGCCCCAAGCTCAACACCGGGGATAACCAACAGTTTAGGGAATTTGCGAGCTTCAGCCAATGCCTCCTCAATCCCTTCAACGGAATCATGGTCGGTAATGGCGATAGCCTTCATTCCCAGTTCAGATGCCCGGCGGACAATTTCAGTAGGGGTGGCTCGTCCATCTGATGCAGTTGTGTGAATATGAAGATCGATTTTCATTACTATGCCTCAGTGTCTATTCGAACGATACTTATAACTTTGCCACTTTCTTCTATTTCAACCAGTACAGAATTGAATGTAACCGTACCTTTTCCCACCGATAACCTGCGAGGCATTTGAGTGAGGAATTTTCCGATCACGGTTTCTGCATCATCACCAATGACAGAGTCCCTGGGCCCGACCATTCCAATATCTGTAACATAAGCGGTACCCTTCGGCAGAATTCTGGCGTCAACAGTGCCGATGTGAGTATGAGTTCCGACTACAGCACTAACGCGACCATCCAGATACAGGCCCAGAGCACCTTTTTCGGAGGTTGCTTCAGCGTGGAAATCAACGATGGTGATTGGCGGTTTAGGATCAATTTCGTTCAACAGGTGATCGATCGCCTGGAACGGACAATTCAGTTCGCCCATGAAAACACGCCCCTGCAGATTCACCACCATTACTTCGTCCTTGATCAAATACCCTCGGCCTGGAACATTCCGCGGGTAGTTTAAGGGACGGAGAAGCGGCAACTGCCCATCAAGGTAAGGTATGATTTCCTTGTGTTTCCAGATGTGGTTACCTGATGTGATAACGTCTATTCCCGATTCAAGAAGTTCATCAGCTACGGGTGGCGTAAGTCCGATTCCGCCAGAGGCATTCTCTCCATTGGCTATGACTAAATCGATTCCATGTTGCTGCCGCAAATCAGGAAGCAGTCTGGCAACTGCCTTTCTACCCGGCTTGCCTATTATGTCGCCAATCAGGAGTATTTTCAATTGGATGTTACGCTCTTACTGTTTACTTGGCATAGTCTACCGATCGAGTTTCTCTGATAACGGTGACTTTGATCTGCCCGGGGTATGTGAGACCTTCCTCGACCTTGCTGGCAATGTCCCGGGCCAGCCTCAATGCTGCTAAGTCATCAACTTCAGTTGGTTTGACCAAAATACGAACCTCTCGTCCAGCCTGGATGGCGAAAGATTTCTCTACGCCGGTGAAGCTGTTGGCTATGTTTTCCAGGGTCTGAACACGTCTGAGATAGTCATCGACAGACTCTTGTCTTGCACCCGGACGTGCGCTGCTGATCGCATCTGCAGCGGAGATAATAAACCCGTAAATGCCTATGGTATCTGCCTCACCGTGGTGAGATGCAACCGCCTCTATAATAACGGGAGCCATCCCCAATCGCCTCAAGATATTTGCTCCGACCATTGCGTGAGGCCCCTCTCCCTCTTGGCCCGTTGCTTTACCCAGATCATGTAAAAGGCCGGCTGTCCTGGCTATTTCCACATCGGCTCCGATCTCTGTGGCAAGTGCTGCCGATAACTGTGCCACCTCGTAACTATGACTGAGCATGTTCTGTCCATAGCTGAAACGATATCGGAGACGGCCTAGTGTCTTGATAATCTCCGGGTGCAACCCAACAACTCCTGACCTGTATGCCAGTTGCTCTCCTTCTACCTGTATATTGGCCTCAACTTCCTTTGTAGCCTTCTCTACCACATCCTCGATGCGTCCGGGATGGATACGACCATCCTTGATGAGCTTTTCCAGGGCAATTCTTGCTATTTGTCGTCTTACCGGGTCAAAACACGAGAGGGTGACTGCCTCAGGGGTATCGTCCACAATAAGGTCCACTCCAGTAGCACTTTCCAATGCTCGAATGTTACGGCCTTCCCTACCGATCAGCCTGCCCTTCATCTCATCACTCGGAAGAGCAACAACGGAGACAGTGCCCTCTGTGGCAACCTCGCTGGCACAGCGCTGCAGTGCCTCAGCCAGTACCACCCTTGCATTTTCGTCTGCTTCGGCCTTCAGTTGGCTTTCCACTTGACGCATACGTTGGGCCAGCGCATTTCGAGTTTCGTCTTCAACTGCCTTGAGGAGATATTCTTTAGCCTCGACACTGGTCATACCGGCGATGGTTTCGATTTGCTGTCGTTGCTCTTGCTTTAGCTTCTCCACGCGAGCCAGACCGTTTTCAATTTCCTGCTCTTTTTGAGTTAGGGTACGTTCGCGCCGTTCGAAAGCCTCAACCTTACGATCAAGGTTTTCCACCTTCTGATTGAGTTTCTTTTCTTGTCGATTGATCTCGGTACGGCGCTGTCTGTTCTCTGCTTCTGCGTCTGATTTGACTTTTACAGAGTCTTCCTTAGCTTCAAGGAAAATCTCCTTCTTTCTATCTTCAGCTTCCCTGATAAGTTTAGCTGCTGTTTCCTGGGCCTCGCGAGCCTTTTTAGTTAGTGTCATGCCTCGAAATAGCAGGCCAACGAGCCAGCCCACTACCGCGGCTGCCAATATGCCAATTACCCAAATTAACTCCATTTTTTATCCTCACTAGTTTGTTCATTCCACAGTCGATTGACTACTGGTGATATCACTTCGTAATCGAATCCCCTGCGGCGCAAGAAAGCACCCAGTTTCCTGCGGAATTCATATTTTTCCACTGTATTTAAGGAATGTGCCTTTTTCTGTCCGGCTCGATAAGCCTCCGCTTCATCATTGATATCCTCAATGGTCTCAGCGATTGTTTCTGAATCGATACCCTTTTGTTTTAGCTCTTGCGCTATGAGTCGAGTACTGCGAGAACTGAAGCTAGAACGGTTTTCCTTCCAGAATGTGGTGAATGCCGTATCATCAACATATCCTGAATTTCGCAGACGATCCAAGGTTGTTGTGATTATATCGTCCTCGTAGCCATAGCGTTGAAGTCTGTTCTTTACTTCGTATTCGCTCCTTGGCCTGTAACTTAGATATTGAAGGGCTCGATTCATTGCGTGTTGACCCTGCTCGGCCTTTTTTAGGTTATCCACTTCGGATTGGGAAACACTCAGTCCGGCGTGAATTCCAGCTTCTTGTAGAACGGTTGAACTCACACCGAGGGCGAATTTGCCATCTATAAACAGACTCGCTCGCTTGTTTCCCCTCCGCTGAGGTTTGATGGCGGTAATAATCATATTGTTAACCATCGAATGCTCACGTAAACAGAATTATACTATGTTATTCTGCTACGCTGGCTACTGCGGGTAGAGACAGTATGGTGGAGTATATAACTCCACCGCGTCTCTATTCGAGCGGGGATGGGGAGTCAACTACGGCTTCCGGTTCAGTTTCTGGGGAAGGAATGTTTTCTTTGGAGGCTTTTCCGTCAGCTCTAATTTGGCGTTCTATTTTCTCAGTCAGGTCTTTGTTCTGGCTGAGAAATTCCTTGGCGTTCTCTCTACCTTGCCCGAGACGTGTTTCTCCAAAGGAGAAAAAGGCACCACTTTTCTTGATAATTTCCTTTGCTACGCCCAGGTCGAGGATGTCTCCTTCTTTACTAATACCGCCATTGAACATGATATCGAACTCAGTTGTAGCAAAGGGAGGGGCCACCTTATTCTTGACAACCTTGGCTTTTACTCGGGATCCGACGATTTCTGCACCTTGTTTTATAGTTTCTTTCCGTCTTAGATCAATTCTTACCGAGCTATAGAATTTGAGAGCTCTTCCACCGGGCGTTACCTCAGGGTTTCCGAATACCACGCCAATTTTTTCTCTGAGCTGATTGATGAAAATAACTGCGGTTCGTGACCGACTTATGGCTGCGGTTAACTTCCTTAGCGCTTGTGACATGAGTCGAGCCTGGAGCCCCATGTGAGTATCACCCATCTCCCCTTCGATCTCAGCACGAGGGACAAGAGCAGCAACGCTATCAATAACAATTACATCGAGCGCGTCACTTCGGACCAGTTTCTCGGTGACTTCCAGGGCTTGCTCTGCGGTATCGGGTTGTGAGAGCCAAAGGTTATCAATATCAACTCCACATATGGCGGCATACGCAGGATCCAAGGCATGCTCAACATCGATATATGCTGCTATCCCTCCCATCTTCTGGGCTTCAGCCATAATGTGTTGAGCCAAGGTTGATTTGCCTGCACCCTCGTTACCGAAAATTTCGATAACACGTCCTCGCGGGATACCCCCTATACCAAGAGCTAAATCCAAGGATATCGAACCAGTGGGTATAGCTTCCACAGTCAACCTGGTCTGGGCTTCTCCCAGCCTCATTACAGTTCCCTTGCCAAATTGCTTCTCAACCTGGCTAACTGCTAGTTCTAAGGCTTTTTGTTTGTCCGTTGACATTTCCTTCCCTAATATTTATCTGAACACTAAGCCTTTTCCCAATACATACCAGCCTAGCGAATACACCATATTATCATGTTGCTGGAGGATAAGCAAGAGATGATATTTACTATGCAATTTCTCTTCAAATCGCAATAATGTGTGCGATTTGCCGCCATTGAATTGTCTATCGAGCATTTTGGGATAGTCCTAATATTTCATCTGGTGCCAGTGCTTCCCGCGCTTGGTCACGGACATTGTTGAGGTTGGAGAAAAATTCACGCATCATTACAACCAGCAAATATCGACCCTTTGGTGTGAGCGTAATGTTCTTTTCATCATTTCGGTCGTAGGCACCTGCGAGTTTCATAAATACCGTTTCCAACCATAGAGCTCGTTCGATTGACGTGCCGAAGGTTTCTTTGAAATGCTGTTTATCGAGTTTGAGCCCGAACAATTCCATCATAAACCGGTAACGCATCTGCTCGCGCCGATTGAAATTCCGTATCTGAGATACCGACATCTCTCCCGAAGAGATCAGAGCGTTGTATTGACGAAGAGAAAACGTATTTACGTAAAGGCTCCCATCCAAATGGCTGAATGACCCCGATCCCACTCCGACATATTCCTCAAAATCAACAATGTATTCGTCGATCATGTCGCCGCCGTGGCGGGAAAAACACCATGCGGATACTGGCCTGAAAGCTTTTAATAGCTCCGAGTTAAGAAGTTCGTAGTACGAGGCTTCACGGGTATAATCCACTTTTCCTACGGTACTTTTCATCGATCGGGCGACCGAGGGGGAAGTCATCAATGCATAGAAGGTTGTTTGGTTTACCGCTGAATCGATAACTTTACAGACGTCTTGCTCAAGTATTTCCCTGGTTTGGCTGGGAAAATTGAAGATCATATCTGCGTTCAATGTAGGAAAGATTCCCGAGATGCTTTCCAACCGTTTTAAAATGTCATTACCGGAGCCGTATTTATCGTATCGCTGCATTTGTTTGAGTAGACCATCGTCAAAGCTTTGGATACCAACGGATAGCCGCTGTACTCGCCCTTCGAGTTCTCCCACGATGCCGGGTGTGAGGTGATTTGGATTCGTTTCACACGATACTTCACTTATGCCGAATAGCTCGCGCGCAAGATCGATGGTTTTGCAAAGCTCATCGGTAAGGACAGTGGGCGTACCACCGCCAATATACATCGACGGAAAAGCATAGCCAAGACTGGCAACCATGCGCATTTCTTCTCGAAGATGCTCGAAGTAAGATCGTGCTTGATCTTCTATGAAGGGGAATCGGTTGAATGAGCAGTAGGGACAAAGCTGCTCACAGAATGGCACATGCATGTATAACAGATAGTCGTGTTCCAGCTTTGAGGCAGGGAGCATTTTAATGTTTGCTGGAGAAAGGTTGAGAGTCCTGCTAAGCTCGAATCGGAGGAATTTGGTGAGAAGTCGTTCGGAGATCATTGTGTTTTACGGGAGTTGGTTGGTCGGATCTTTTTCGAGTGTCATATCACATTTGAAATATCAGAATCCAGAAGGGACAGGAGGTGGATTCTGGCTTGGACAGACTGTGTCACAATTGATAAAACAGCTTATTTCCCATGTGATTGCCATGGATTACCGTTCGCCCTGAGTTTATCGAAGGGTTCTTGTCGATCAGTACGTTCATACTTCGACAGGCCGCTTGCACCAAAGCTTCAGCGACGGCACACTCAGCACGAACGGTTCTCTTACAGTGACATTATGACACGGTCTGCGGAGCCGCGCCTGCCATAGTCTATATACGGCGGACAGGGCCGGAATGTCATATGGTTATTTTCCTTTGATCTGTTCATACTATTTGTATCCTGTTATCCTGTTGAAATTTTATGGAAATGGCGGGTTGGAAACCCACCCTACCGGATTCTAGCTGTGTTTCCTGGGACTGGTATCAATCCCGCCAAAGAGTCCAATGATGATGCAGATGGTCCCGATCATGATAACTCCCCACTCCAGCTTGGACATCAACAGCATGTTCAACAATATGAGAATTGCCCCGAGAAGGATTAAGGCGATGACTATTAGTTTCTGATTTACTGATTTTACCTTGTCTGATTCCATTTAGCGCCTCAGCCGAAACAAGTGAAAACATTATACTCTTTGAATAACTACCAGCGCAACTGCGCGGATTTCAATACGGGATAGTGACCAATGCAATGTTTATATCATTCTTACGTCAGTGGCCTTGGCGATTTATGTGAAATTTATATCCTGGTGGTAGTATCTATATACTCGTTAATGACTTGAGTACTTATGATGCCATAATGCGAGAATGAAGATGGAATTGTGCCCGAAGGATAAATGTCCGCATTATCACTATGCCACACGTTATCCACGGAAGTGCTGGCATGAACCTCAGTGTTGGAGGGGAATGACAGATTTATTCCTGTTCATTCTAAAGACACGGTTCACTACGACAGATAGTAAACCCACTATGCCCCGCGAAAAGCAGATTGTTCCGGAACCCACTCAAGAACTCTCTCCCCAATAACTTTATCCTCTCTATGACATTCCTGCAAGACTCAGTTTCCCCAATCGTTAATGAGCTGACGGGCTTGTCCAACCAGTCCCGCGTCATGGATAACGCGGGAGATATATATCTCAAGGTCAGCTATGGCTTTGGTATCGTCTCCCAGAAGGTGATAAACCTGAGCGCGGCCAAGCCACGCATCAGCAAAAGCGGGATGATAAATTGTACACATATCGAAATCCAGGATAGCCTTCGTCAAATCACCTTTCTCCAGGTAACAGAATCCTCGTTCGCTCTGGATTTTTGCTGTAGCATCGCGGTCCAAAACCACATCAAGGTCGGCAATGGCCAGGTCATACAGGCCAAGTAAGTGATAAGCGTGGCCTCGCCAATAATAGGCATCAACAATCCCTGGATCCACTTCTATGATTCTGGCAAAATCTTCAGCGGCTGACTGATATTGCTCCATATTCATATAGAGTTCACCACGTTCCCAGTAGGCATCGATGAATGCTGGATCAAGTATGACAGCTTCTGTAAAGTCAGTTATGGCTAAATCATAAAGTCTGTAAAGGTTATGCACCAGTCCACGTGAATAGTAATACCTCGCATTTGATGGATCAAGCCCAATGGCTGTTTCAAAATCGGTTAATGCCAGATTGGCATGACCTGATTTGTATGTTGATGGATCCATGGCCCCAATACTCGAGAAATAGTGAGATCCTCGGTTGGAATAGGCTTCATCGTCACTGGGATTCAGGTCAATAGCTGTGGAATCATCTTCAATAGCCAATTTATATTCGCCGATTTTAGCATAGGCGATTCCACGTTTTTTTATAATCTCAGGGGAATCAGAATCGAGATCGAGCAAGGTCGAGTAGTCAGCTATGGCGAGATCATATTGCCCATCTCCGAAGTAGGCATCACCTCGATAAATATATACATCCTTATTATTTATCCCAAGTGCTATCGCCTGGTTTAATTCATCGATAGCCTCACTATAATATCCTTGAGCCAACAACTCTTTTCCAGATTCAAAGTATGAGTCTGCGTCAGGGGGAGTCGGCTCGGTTACAATGACGACAGGAGTTGGTACCTCAATAACTGGTTCTGGGGCAACTTCATCTTTCTCAAAAGGATCCAGAAAGTATACGGCGGCTCCACCGGCAGCGATCAAGATAATGATACAAATAGGTATCCATATTTTTGCACCAATGCCTTGGGGTGTGGATGTTCCGGTGCCTCGAGATATGGTTCGTTTTGGTCGCAGGGAAGTTGATCGATATGTTGACTTGCGGGTAGAATTCTCTTGGTGGAATTCTTCATCAGTTTCTGGAGAGTAGATTTGTCCTGGGGAATCGTAATCAAGGCGTCTCTGGGGATCTGTTAGAACTTCATAAGCTTCTTGAATTAATTTGATCCTTGCTTGTGCTTCGGGGCTTTCGTCACCTTCTGACTGGAATTTCTGCATCAGTTGCAGATAAGCGTTCTTAACGAGCTTAATATTCGTATGCGGCTCAACGCCAAGGATTTCGTAGTAGTCTTTCCGTTCGCTATCTGTCATAGTTCACTGACCACTAAGTAGTATTCTTTATATGGCCTCCATGATAATCTCCCAAGATATAAGCTCATTTCGGTTTGGCTTGAATTATATTCGTTGCGACGATGTTTTGCAACAGTTAATCGAAAATCCCGATGTTCAGCCTATTGCTTGTACACTTTATATCAGTACTACGAATGCTTGCGCATGAGTCCGTTTCACCGAATATAAAAGGCTCTTTTTGTTGGAGTTCATACCGATCTTGGAGTATTGACCTTTGAAGCTTATGTGGGTATTCTTTTTGTTACGCATTGTTGTCTCTCAGGTTGAAGGGGCAATCGGCGATCGAAGAATAATGGGAGGATGCATGTCTGATATAGAGCAGGGTTCAAACAAAGTTTCAAGCACCGGTCATGTTTGGGATGACGAAGTAGATGTGATTATTGTTGGATTTGGAGGCGCTGGCGCGTGTGCTGCTATTGAAGCGGCTGATAATGGATCAAGTGTACTTGTGGTCGAACGTTTTAGCGGTGGTGGCGCGACTAAGGCCAGTGGGGGGATCGTCTATGCTGGTGGAGGCACTTCCCATCAGAAGGATGCAGGGTTTGATGATACGCCCGAAAACATGTTCAACTATCTTAAGATGGAAGTGCAAGATGCCGTAAAAGATGAAACGCTCAGAACTTTCTGTGAACAAAGTCCCGAAAGCATTACCTGGCTGGAATCACACGGTGTTCGATTCAACTCAGCAGTGTGTCCTTATAAGACATGTTATCCACCTGAGGAATATTATCTCTATTATTCCGGAAACGAATCGTTCCCTCCGTACAACACCAAGGCCACGCCAGCACCCAGAGGCCATCGTCCCGAGGGCAAGGGAATGCCGGGCAATGTCCTCTTTGGCAAACTGAAGGAATCCGTCCTCAAGAGAGGAGTGCAAATTAAGTTACGCAGCAAGGCAAAACGTCTGATTACTGATGAAGACGGCAATGTCGTAGGGTTGGAGTTCTCTTCTATTCCCAAATACAGTGTTGCTTTTTCACTTCACAGATTCCTGAGCTACATCAATTACATAATGCGTTATATTTCGATCAGCTTCCCTACACTCAACAGAGTTATCACTTCACTTTTCAATATTTTCGAGCTGAGAGGTCGTACCAAACGGGTGCGCGCTCGCAAGGGAGTTATCCTTGCTGCCGGTGGATTTGTCTTCAATAGAAAGATGATAAAGGAGATTGCCCCGGCCTACATTCACGGACCACCTCTGGGAACGCTGGGTGATGATGGCAGCGGCATAAAGATCGGCGAAGAAGTGGGGGGCACTACAGCTTATATGAGCCGAGTTTCGGCGTGGCGTTTCATCACGCCCCCGGAATCTTTCGTTAAAGGCATCCTCGTGGATCAGCAGGGAAAGCGTGTATGTAATGAACAGTTGTACGGAGCTCAAATGGGCGAGGCGATGGTAGAAAAGCATGATGGTAAAGCATGGCTGATAATCGATTCCGAGATCTGGAAGCTTGTACGGAGAGATACCGGATGGGGGAAAGCCAGGTGGTTTCAGACCATGACCGCCATCGGCAACCTTTATTTCAACAGAAAGAAAGCCAACTCTATCGAAAAGCTTGCCCGAAAGTGTCGAATCTCAATAGACGGTCTGCAAGCCACGATCAATGAGTATAACCAGGCTGCACAAAATGGGAGTACTGACGTCATGAGCAAAGCGGCTGGACATGTTCAGCCGCTCACCACCCCGCCTTTCTATGCAATTGACTGCTCATTGGGTAATAAGACATTCCCCTGTGCCACTATTACACTGGGTGGGCTGGTTGTTGATGAGGAATCCTCAGAGGTGAAACGTACAGATGGCTCAATTATCAACGGGCTCTATGCGATCGGGAGGACTGCCGCTGGAATACCATCACGAGGGTATATGAGTGGTCTGGCTATAGCCCACTGTGTGTTTTCAGGCAGGCAAGCAGGGAAGCATGTTGCGGCAAAGGGAAAATGAACATTTTGTTGTCGTGTTTGGGCTCGCATACTAAGGAGAAGTGATCATGTCTGGTCGAAAGTTGAATTGGATATTAGTAATTTCAACTGTATTATGCGTTGGAACTATGTTCGGGTGTGATAGCGAAGAGGACAGCACAGATACTTCACCCCCAATCGAAGAATCTCAGTCCCAATCTATTACCACTGACGGAATCTGGATCAAGGATGACCTCGGTCGCACCTTAATTCTTCGCGGCGTCAACCTGGGGGGATCTACCAAAATGCCCGCTCAACCTGATGGAGCCAGCCATATCAGGGAAGGGTTCTTCGATTGTAAAAACGTTTCGTTCGTAGGGCGACCGTTCCCACTGGAAGAAGCAGATGAACATTTTTCTCGTCTCAAAGAATGGGGACTGACCTTCATTCGGTTCCTCGTCACTTGGGAAGCAATAGAACATGCCGGTCCGGGCCAATACGATGAGGCGTACTTGAACTATGTACGTGATGTGGTAGAGAAAGCAGGTGAGTACGGGATCAACGTTTTCATTGATCCCCATCAGGATGCCTGGAGCCGATGGACGGGTGGAGACGGGGCTCCGGCCTGGGTGCTGGAAAAAATCGGAATGGATATCACCAAGCTGCACGAGACTGGAGCAGCGTTTTCCCATCAAATCAGCGGTGATCCATACCCCCACATGATGTGGCCCACCAATCGTAACAAACTCGGGGCCGCCACCATGTATACATTGTTCTTCGCAGGCAATGAGTATGCTCCAAATACCAAAGTCGATGGAGTGCCAGTCCAGGAATACCTTCAAAATCAATATATCAATGCGGTCAAAGAAGTCGCAAGGCGAGTTGCGGACCTCCCAAACGTCGTGGGATACGATTCGATGAACGAACCGGATATGGGTTTCATTGCTCTCCCCAACCTGGACGTGTGGGATACGCTACTTACCCAGGGATTGGTTCCCACACCGGCTCAGGCACTTATGGGTAGCATGTATCCTCAGGAAGTGGGAATGTGGGCACTGGAAGGTCTGATGTTCGTGCAGCAGGGTACTGAAACCATGAATACTGACGGGATTTCCATCTGGAGGGAAGGGCCCGAAGACATTTGGAAAGCCAACGGGGTATGGACAGATGAGGGAGGCGTACCCCGAATATTGCAACCGAATTATTTCGCAACGGTGAATGGACATGAAGTGAATTTCGAACGTGATTTCCTCAAGCCGTTCCTGCTGCGCTATATCGAAGAGATCCGAAGCGTGGACCCCGACGCTCTGGTGTTCGTAGAAAGCCGTGGGGAATATTCAAACCCTATCCCCTGGGGGTCGGATGACCCGCCTCATGTGGTCCACGCGCCGCACTGGTATGATGGCCTCACGCTGTTCACGAAGAGTTATGATCCGGAATTCAACATGAGAACTCATCCGAAGCTTGGGATGGTGTTTGGGGCGGAGAATGTGCAGGCGATGTTTGAGGGACAGTTGAGAGAATTGAGGGATCGAGGCACTGCAGATGAAATCCCGACCCTGATTGGTGAGTTTGGGCTTCCGTTCAATTTGAATGATGGTGAATCTTATCGTACGGGCGGTTTTGAGACGCAAACTCGAGCGATGGCCGATTATCTTCAAGCGATGGATGCCAATCTGCTCAGCTACACTCTATGGTGTTATACTGCTGATAATACCAACGAACGCGGCGACCAGTGTTACGGTGAGGATTTCTCGATCTTCAGCCAGGATCAGCGTACCGATCCAGAGGATATCAATTCTGGGGGAAGAGCCTTAAAGGCGGTGGTTCGCCCGTATGCTCGTGCCACCGCGGGAGAACCTCACCACATGAGCTTTGACATTTCGACTCGAATTTTTAAATACGAATATTCTTCCGATCCTACTATAGATGCTCCAACCGAAATATTCGTCCCCAATCTCCAGTACCTCGAGGGTTATACCGTTGAACTTTCACATGGAACCTTCGAGAAAGATGAAGAGTCGCAGACTTTGCAAATATTCCATCCTGAAGATCAAAAGCTGGGAATATCGGTTCGTCTGTTGCCTTTTGAAAACTGAATTGGTATATATCTTTCTAATCGGAGCTATTGGGCGTCAGGCTGCTTACAAAATTGATCTGTGTTGCAAATCGTTGAAGGAGAGATTTGATGCGTATAGTGAGCGGAATTATCATAACGGTAACTCTGTTGATGTTGGTACAGGCTGGTTGTGGTAGTGATGGCGATGCCACTGTTCCAACCGAAGAAAACAATGATACTCCAGAGAAAACCGTAACCATCAAGATAGGCAACATCACCGATTTAACCGGACCAGGAGCCAATGGGATGGAACTGGTCAATGTGGGTCTGGAGGATGCTGCCAGATACTACAACGAGAACAATGTAATTCCTGGAGTGGAATTCGAGGTAGTCCACTGGGATGGGCAATTGGATTCGTCCAGAACTATTCCTGGTTATGAGTGGCTGCTGCACAAAGGGGTTGATTTCATGACGACATGTGCTCCGGAGGTGGCAGTCGTTCTTAAATCAAGGGCGGAAACCGATAAGATAGTACTTTTTACACAGGTCGGCGAACTGGAAGCAATCGAGCCGCCGGGCTATGTGTTTTGCCTGGGCAGCATTCCGCAATATGAAGCATATACCCTCCTATCCTGGATAGCTGAAAATGACTGGGACTATGAGAGGAATGGACCGGCCAAGATTGGTGCCGCTGCGTGGGCGGAACCGTATGCCAACGGTTTTGTGCGGGCAATGAAGGATTATGCCGAGGCTCATCCCGATCAGTTCGAGTTCGTTGGCGGATATCTGACTAACTTCACCTTTAATTGGTCCAACGAAGCTGAATCCCTTAGAGAATGTGATTATGTTTTCCCACCTCTCCTGGTGCACGGATTTGCTGAGGATATTCGAAATGCTGGTAGTAGCGCCAAACTCGTTGGTGCAAGCCCACATACTGCATTCCTTAAGCAGGTTAGTGATGCGGGAGCCTGGCCGGCAATAGACGGGATGCTCTTCATCTACGCTGGCCTCTGGTGGAATGAAACGGGGGAGGACATCGATTTCCAGAAAAGCCTGCTGGCTGAGTACCATCCGGGAAAAGAGGAAGAAATCATGAGCAGGGGTTCCGGGTATGCCGGGATCGGTCCCTACCTGATGATGTTCGATATCGTGGCGAAGGCGGTGGAAACCACCGGTCCTGATGGCCTCAACTCGGAGGCTATCTATGATGCAGCGCAATCGTGGAGCGATTCCCTGGATGAGGGCGAGAGAGGCTACAGCTACAGTCCCACGAAACGCTATATACTGAACGTCTTCGATATTATTGAAGCCAACGCGGAGCAGCAAACCTTGGTGAGGAACGACCCTAATTGGTATTCCATCTTGACAGAACCGTGATCTTGATTTGGGTAATAAAACTGATCGGTAAGAGCGCGTGCACCAAGCATCAAAGAGAATTGGATAGAGCGTAGCATGGCAAGAACCAAGAATTCTCTCAGAGACTTATTGCCGAGACTTTGAGCGCCCAACCAGCGGATGGAGCGGATTGACGGCTCATCCGAGTGACGTTATTTGAAAGGAAAATAGTTGAATGGGAAAACCTGTGATACATCTGGTTTGCAACGCACATCTTGATCCCGTCTGGCTGTGGGAATGGGAGGAAGGCGCGGTCGAAGCCATATCTACATTCCGCACCGCAGTGGATCTTTGCGAAGAGTTCGAAGGGCTTGTCTTCAATCATAACGAGGTAATTCTCTACCAGTGGGTTGAGGAATACGAACCCGATCTATTCGAACGCATTCAGCGGTTGGTTAAAGCTGGAAAATGGCATATCATGGGCGGATGGTACCTGCAACCGGATTGTAATATGCCATCTGGTGAAGGCATTGTTCGACAGATTCTGACTGGAAAAGAGTACTTCCAGAAAAAGTTCGGCGTCCGTCCAACCACCGCTGTCAATTTTGATGCTTTCGGTCATACGAGGGGCCTGGTGCAGATCCTCGCCAAAAGCGGATATGACTCATATATCCACTGCCGTCCCACTGAGCCGGATTATGAACAACTAGAGCATGATTACATCTGGGTCGGCTATGATGGTTCAGAGATTCTCTGTGCGCATCAACGTACCTGGTATAGTTCGCTTCTTGGCGAAGCCGGCAGCAAACTCAAGGTTCACCTCGATGAAATTCCCAAACTTGGTGTGTCGCTGATGCTATGGGGTGTTGGAAATCATGGTGGAGGTCCAAGCCGCAAGGATATTCGAGAGATCAATCGAATCGCAAAACGTGAGAAAAACTGGCGGATTTTGCACTCCACACCAGAGGCCTATTTCAAGGACCTGAAGAAACGCAGAAATAAGTTGGCGCGCTGGTCAAAAGACTTGAATCCCTGCATGGTTGGGTGCTACACCTCCATGATTCGTGTGAAACAGGGATACCGGACATTGGAAAATGCGTTATTCACGACCGAGAAAATGGCGTCCACAGCGGCAGTTCAAGGCTTGATGCCATATCCCCTCACCGAGTTGAAAAGTGCTGAGGAAGACTTACTCTGGGCGGCCTTCCATGATGTCCTCCCCGGCTCCTCGATAGAGCCTGTAGAACAATTCAGCCTACAAAAGATCAGTCATGGATTGGAGGTGCTGTCGCGGATTAGAGCACGAGCCTTCTTCTGCCTGGCAAGTGGACAACCAGAGGCCAAACCAGATACGTTTCCGATCTTGGTGTACAATCCGCATCCCTGGGAGATAGAAACAATAGTGACAGCCGAGTTTAATCTTCCGGATTACATCTTCTGTCCTGACACATTCTGGGTGCCAAGCCTGACCCATAAGGGGAATGCAATATCCATACAGGCTGAGCGTCCCTACAGCAACATGGCCATGGATTGTCGCAAACGCGTCAGCTTCCGAGCCAAACTGGCCCCAGGTATAATGAGTCGCTTTGATGTCAAGCTGACGCGCCAGCCAAATCGCCCGGGGATCGAGGATAAGGAAGAAAACGGGCTTATCCGGGTACACGGAGAAAATATTGACTGGGCCATCAATACCCACACAGGACTTGTAGAGCATTTTCGCGTTGATGGAAAAGATGTCCTTCGACAGGATGCTTTTGAGGCTCTGGTCATGGAAGATACCCCTGATCCGTGGGGAATGACGACGGATAGATTCGATACCATTATCGACCGCTTCCACATTCTCTCGCAAACAAAGAGCGCTCAAGTGTCTGGAGTTTCCGCTAAACGCCGACGCTTAAAACCCGTACGGGTAATTGAAGATGGTCCGGTACGAACTATTGTTGAAGCTGTCTACGGCTACAATGATTCATTCCTGCTGCTGACATGGAAAGTGCCAAAAGTCGGCAGCGAAGTTGAAGTTGAAGCGCGGGTGTTCTGGAATGAAAAAGACAAAATGCTCAAATTGTCTATCCCCACATCACTGCGAAACGCTAAGTACATAGGAGAAGTAGCCTATGGTCGCGATGAATTGCCCGGTACCGGTCGTGAGGTGGTTGCCCATAAATGGACTGCGGTTGTCTCTCAATCCGATGATCTGGCCCTGACTGTGGTAAACGATGGTACCTACGGCTCGTCCTTTGCGGGTGGTGAGATGCGCATCAATCTTCTGCGATCGCCTGCTTATGCTGCCCACCCATTGGGTGATTGGCCATTCCTGCCAGATGACATGTTTCGCCCCCGTCTTGACCAGGGCGAGAGAGTGTTCAACTTCTGGTTTAACGTCGGATCGGTGGACGAGCGCATGGGCGCAATTGCTGGGGAAGCCCAATTGCACAATGAGAAACCCATGACACAATGGTTCAGCCCTTCAGGACTCGGAGTTCGGCCAAAGGCCTTTGCGACTTTATCGAATAGTCGTGTTCAAATCATAACTGTTAAACAAGCGCTTTATGGTCAAAGCTGGATTATCCGCTTGTTTGAACCCACAGGTCAGCGACAGAAAACACAACTGCGTATACGTATAGCAGCAGGCAAGCCCCTACGCAAGAACATAACCTTGCAACCATTTGAGATCAAAACGCTCAAGCTTGATACTACTTCTGGCACTGTAATCGAAACGAACCTGATGGAGGAATAAGCTTGATTTTCATGGAAAAACTGCGTTGGTGGCTGGCAGCGCCTCAGGTATGGGATACGTTTTGTGTCAGCAGCGGATAGGCGTTAGAATTCACTTATGGGGATGAACAATGACTCGATTCCATCAGCGCAAGCTCGTCGCGGCATTCGTCATTATTGCAGTGGCTTTCGCCAGTTTTTCCTGCGCATCAGACGACACCGGTTCCACGAAATCCGACATAAAGCTTATTTTCGATGGAGACATCGGTCCCGACCCTTGCGATTTCAGTACTCTCTCCATGCTCCACGAGTATCACAACCAGGGAATGATCGACCTGGTCGGTGTCATCGGCGCAACGCCGGACCCATATCTGGCATCTACCTTTAGCATCTATAACCAGATTTACGCAAACGATATTCCCATCGGTGCCTACAGCGATGGTTCCGATGACATCGCTTTCAGTGAAAGAATAAAGCGAGCGTATTCTACATCTATTCTATTTACCACCTACGCGAACCCAAACGAAACGATTTACGAGGAATATGGGAACAGCGAAACCCGGACATCGGATGATGTTGCAGGTACGGTAGAGCTCTACCGAAAGCTGCTTTCTGAGGCGGAAGACAACAGCATTACCATTTATGCCGCAGGACAACTGTTTAACTTTCCGGTCCTGCTCGCTTCACAGGCGGATCAATATTCTCCGTTGAATGGCGAGGAACTTGTACAGAGCAAGGTGAAGAAATTCGTTTTTATGGGAGGCGATTTTCCTAGTTCTGCCGTGAATCCACCGCACGATTTTACATCTGGTGCAGAGTATAATTGGTGGGCACTGGGGCAGAAAGACACAACCAGAAGGGTGATAAGTACGCTTGCAGGAATGGGTAAACCCATAACGTACGTTGGGTTTGAGGTTGGGGAACGAATCCTGGTGGGACGAGAAATTGTTCGACGTTTGGGACGGGATCATCCGACTTCTGAGGGCTACTACCAATATGTTGCGACCTATGGCGGACAAGGGGTGGAGCTAACGGCCGATAACCCGGCATTCGATGAGGCGGGTCTCTACTACCTTGTCGAAGGGGGGCTCGGCACGTATTTTGACAGGGTTTTCGGGAGTGTCCAAATAGATGAAAACGGAGCCAACACCTGGGTGACGGGCGAAGGAACCGAAGCCTACATCACATTACGGTCGGGAGTGGAAGACGAACTGGCAGGCGTTATCACCGACAGGGTGACGGGTTGGTTTAAGCCTTGAGCTGGCTCATAGAACGTCGCTTGTAAGCAAAGTAGGATGGGTGAAGCCTGACCGTCGTATATAATACTATGGCAGGCACGGCGATGCGTAACCCATCAATGGTCCATGAACGGGTTAGGCCGTTGTGTATAGTTGAATAAGGCGAAAAATGAGGAGGAAATATGAACGGCAAGTCTGCCGCTTCGCTGGCGAACGTATTCATCTTCTATCCACCGGATTTAGATAAGAGCCAGATGGCACCATCGTTAGCAGTGATTAACGAACCCGAAGAATGCAAGGAGCTGGTTTCCGGGAGTGTGGTTCCGCAATTCTACGTTCAGGGTACCCGTGGAGCTGTTTCAATAGCCATCGAAGACGGTACCAGCCTTTATGGCACCGGCGAAGTCAACGGACCACTTCTCAGAAATGGAAAGAACATAACGCTCTGGAATTTCGGCAACTTTCGCTACGAGATCAATGAAGGCAAGAACCTCTATCAATCCCACCCCTGGGTTTTAGCGGTACGAGAAGATGGTAGTGCCTTTGGCGTGATATTCGATACGACATGGCAAGCAGAGCTTGACTTGAGCAATGGGATACGTTTCTTTGCCGATGGTCCTCCCTTTCGCGTAATCATCATCGATCGGGAATCGCCACAAGAGGTGACGAAAGGATTGGCTCAATTGATCGGCACCATGTCTTTGCCTCCAAAATGGGCGCTTGGTTTTCAGCAGTGTCGTTTTTCATATTCTTCGGATTCCCGCGTGAGGGAAATCGCCGATGAGTTCCGAAAGCGGAAAATCCCATGTGATGTCATCTGGGTGGATATCGATTTCATGGATGGGTATCGCGTCTTCACTTCCGATCCCGAGCGTTTTCCTGATCCCAAAGCAACTAATAAATATCTTCACGAAAAGGGCTTTAAAGCGGTTTGGACAAGCGATCCGGGTGTGAAAGTAGATCCCGATTATTGGGTATACAAGCAGGGAACTGAGAAAGACTTCTGGGTGAAAACCTCCAGTGGAGAAGAGTATCACGGTAACGTCTGGCCCGGTTTATGCGCCTTTCCCGATTTCACCCGCCCCGAAGTCATCCTCTGGTGGGCTGGACTCGTAGAGGGATTCCTCTCATGGGATATAGATGGTGTGTGGATCGATATGAACGAACCGGACATCGTTCCGTTTGATACCATGCCTGCGGACAACCGACACCTGGGTGGTGATGGACTCCCCGAAGGCCCTCATTTACAGCACCACAATGTCTACGGAATGCTGGTTGCCAGGGCAACTCAGGAAGGCATGATGAAGGCTAATCCAGAAAAACGCCCCTTCGTGCTCACTCGTGCCAACTTCCTTGGTGGCCATAGGCATGCGGCCACCTGGACCGGAGATAATGAATCCAAATGGGAACATCTAAGAATGTCGATACCAATGTCGCTCAATATAGGGCTATCCGGACAGCCTTTCAACGGGCCGGATATCGGTGGGTTCTGGGGCGAAGCCAGTCCTGAGTTGTTCGCCCACTGGATAGCCATAGGGGCATTGTTCCCGTTCTCACGCGCTCACACTGCCGGAGGAGAAAGTGACCAGGAACCCTGGGCATTCGGCGAGGAAGTGGAAATGGTCTCCAGGACTGCTATTGAACGGCGCTATCGTCTTCTTCCATATATCTATACTCTATTCTACGAAGCTGCGCAGATCGGCATGCCGGTAATGCGGCCAGTGTTCTTTGTGGACCCGGCAAATCTCAGCTTACGGTCGGAAGATCAGGCATTCATACTCGGAGCAGATATGCTGGTTGTGCCCAAATGGGCCGAAGGACCTCAGCTTCCCACGGGAATCTGGCAGAGCATTTCGCTGGTGGGTGAAGATAGTGTCAACGATCCCTATCAACCAAATTTGCTGATTCGAGGTGGTTCGATCATTCCGTTGGGGAAGGTCATCCAGAATACCACCGAAGAATCGCTCGACCCGTTGACTCTACTGGTATGTCTGGACGAAAACGGCAAAGCCGAAGGGGTGCTCTATGAAGACGCCGGTGATGGTTTTAGTTACCTGCAGGGCGAGTATCTTATGACAACTTACACTGCTGAAAAAGAAGGCGATAAGGTAATTGTCAAAATTGCAGCTGAAAAGGGTGATATGAAGCGCCCTAAACGCACCGTGAGAATACAAGTCGTCATGAGCGAAGGAGTTGTCGAGTTGATAGGAAACGAGGCAAATAAGGTCATCGGAGGAGTTGATTTGGATGGTTACTCAACTTAGTTCCTATTCGCCCCAGATCTTTACGACCACCCCTTCATTTTCAAGGTCAACACAGACATATATCAGGTTCCCTGGAGGATCTATTTCATTTAACGTGATGGGCAACCGTGGGACCGTCACAGATGTAACCTTCTTCCGTAACGTCGTAGAGAACTTCAATAGAGAAAGTGGTACCCTCGACGATCTCCAAAACATCTGAATCAGTGAGCGCGATCGTAATTTCCGGATGCTCCGTCGGCTCCTCGTCACTTGGGACAATGTCATTGGCTATTTGCCGCAAAGCTGTGCTCTGGGGACTGGCCTTGGGTTTGCACTTGCCTTTCAGCTCATACCGGAGTGGGGGATAGAGGGGATGACCACGGTCGTACCGGTAGGCCAGGTTGTATTCATCATCGGCGTAGCCTATATTGCCTCGCTCATCACCACTTTCCTGCCGGCCTACCAGGCTGCCAGGATCTATCCTGCAGAGGCTTTAAGGTACGAATAGTAATGCTGTCATGTGCAACTTGAAAGAGGTATTGTAGATAGTGTCGTCCAAGCAAACTATAAATTGAAAAATTAGTCATCTGACCAGGTAGAAATCCCCCCATGTGCCCGGTGTACACGGGGGGATCCTTTTATAGAATTGATTGTAGAAAAAACAAAAAGGAGTACTTCATGAACAACAATGTTACTCAAAAAGATATCGAGATAGCCCAGAAATGCGTTGAGTGCACTATATGTGATAAGTGGCCATCTGAACATAGCTGAACAGAAGACATCCATTTTGGAGCATGAGGCTATTTTTGCTAACATTTTGCTAACGAACTTCTTCCCATTTGCCGATACCAAACGACACTAGAAGGTACCAACGGGATTTGAAGGAACAGACAGGTTGATCCTAAACGCTACTGGCCATCACTCGACGGCATGTCAGGCTTGTTTCTTTTAATCCGGGTGTCGAGGGTTCGAAACCCTCCCGGCTCACCAGAATTTAGCTAGTTTGCCTATCTTCCCCT
>JABMQN010000219.1 GCA_013203045.1 Chloroflexota bacterium | reverse complement strand
TTACATACCAAGAGCCCAAGAGATAACACTAGAAGACCTGAAAGACTTGACCTTTTTGGGTGCGGACGGAAGGGGAGTCAAGGACCTTTCGGGTTTGGAATACTGCTCAAATCTGCAGACGCTCATATTGACCAATAATTCAATAACTGACATCTCACCGCTGGCTTCACTGACAAACCTTCAGAATCTCGGATTGGATTATAATAATATATCTGACATCTCGCCATTGGCTTCACTGACAAACCTGCAGATGCTCACCTTGTCCGAAAACTCAATAGCTGACATCTCACCACTAGCTTCTATGACAAACCTGCAGACGCTCGGCTTGTACGATAACTCAATAGTTAATATCTCGCCACTGACTTCACTGACAAACCTACAGACGCTCATCTTGACCTATAACTCAATAGTTGACATCTCACCGCTGGCTTCATTGACAAACCTGCAGGAGCTCCACTTGAACAATAACTCAATAGTTGACATCTCACCACTGGTGGCAAATAGCGGGCTCTCAAATGGAGATTACGTATTATTATTCTACAACCCTCTAAGCGACACATCATCGAATGAGTACATCCCCCAACTTAGGGACAGGGGAGTGAGTTCCTCTCGGTAGCGTACTGAGCTTGGGAAACAAGAAGTGCAAACTCGGGACGTATTTAAGTAACTGTCTTTAACAGGTCTTGATTATTTGTCACTCCCTACTGTGACAACGGTGCCTTGCACAGCTTCACCAGAAAGAGAGGATTTCCTATCCCATACCCACAAATCTACCAGTAGATTGCCACCTACGAATTAGCTTTGCCCGTACAATTAGTTCAATTGCATTCTGCACAGGGAAGATGCGACCTCTCAGGATCAACACACCAGTAGCTCATCAAATTAACCGTAGCGTAGCTTTTAAAATATCACGTGAGGATTTGGTTAGCTTAAATTTGTTTTTGTAAAATCGTTGAGTTTCAGTGGGTCTACAGAGACTTACAGAGGGGTTACAGGGGGTCTACGGTATATCTTCAATAACTTTTAAAAATATCCTGCCTATTACGAAGCTGCTGCTTTTCTCCTCAGATTACCCTTGATAATAAATACGGTATTCCCCACTTTGTAACCCTCATAAATATGACGAACTTGGCGGGATATGCAACACACGCATCGCTAGCGTGAGGTCAAGACTCTGCATGAAAACGATGTTTGGTTGATTTCGCCCTAATCATGAGTCCAGGCTAGTAATGCCTTGATGATTTTTAAAGCCTGTTCTTTACTGGAGATGTTGAATTTCGATTGCTGCCTGTACTCCCCATCCCTTTTCTGATAGCGGCGGATGGTGAATTTGTCTGGTCCGTAGACCTCTTTCTGTCGATCCCAGTCCTGGTACTTGAAAATAATGGTTGCCCATGTTCCTTTGGAAAGGATCGCTTTGTCCAGCTCTTTGGTGGTAATGATCCCATCGTCTTCATATTGGATTGTCAAATCTTCTACTTTTTCAGCCATTGGATACTCCTTAAACAAATAATAGTCAGGTTCAGTGAGGCGGGCCCATCATTTGGGAGGGCTGAAACGCACCACTACAACATCGCCATCCTGGACCTCGTATGTCTTACCCTCAAGACGCTGCTTGCCGGCTTTAGCCACCGCAGACTCGCTTCCAAGTTCGATCAGGTCTTCGTATCGGGTGACTTCCATTCGAATGAAGCCTTTTTCAAGATCAGTGTGGATCTTGCCTGCAGCGGTGGGGGCTTTATCACCCTTACAGCAGGTCCAGGCGCGAACCTCATCTTCTCCCTTGGTGAAGAAGTTCACCAGCCCCAACAGCCGATATGCAGCGCGGATGAGCCTCTGCATGGACGACTCTTCCAGCCCGAGTTCTTTGAGGAACTCTTCCTGGTCTTCAGGATCGAGTTGACTGATGTCAGCTTCATCTCGGCCGCAGACGGTGACCATCTCGGATCCTTCTCCATCCGCGATGGCTTGCAGGGCTTTAACATGATTGTTCGCGGAATCGGTCGCGGATTTGATGTTGGCAACATAGACAATCGGTTTAAGCGAGAGCAAGTTGCATTCGCGGATGCTGGCCATTTCCTTTTCACTTAATGTTTGCTTGCGTGCCGATATTCCGTCGTCGAGACTGGCCTTCACCTTTTCGCAGTCATTCTTTTCTCTAATGATATCCTGATCCCCGGTCTTTGATTTTTTTTGCAAACGATCAATCTTGTTTTGAAGGGTTTGACTATCGGCGACCATCAATTCGAGATCCACCGTTTCAACATCGCGTACCGGATCGATGGTGTCATACTCAAAAGCTACAGCCGGATCTTCAAAACATCGCACCACATGTAACACCGCATCGACGTCCTTGATGTGCCCGAGCAATCGAGTACCGCGACCTTCTCCTGCGGTGGAGCCCGCTTTTAGGCCAGGAATATCAACTATTTCCAGGGTTGCGGGAATAGTCTTACGGGGATTGTACATTTCCACTAATGGTTGAATACGTGGGTCTGGCACATTGATGATGGCCCGATTCATCTCCGATCCGTCATAACATGCCGCACCGGCAGCGGTGATGGCGTTAAAGATGGTGGTCTTACCGCAACTGGGGAGTCCTATCAATCCGCAATTCAGTGCCATATGTTTTTCCCTTATTGATTAGGGCGACTCTCTCCACACTTCCAGCAATCTGTAAACTGGGGCTCATGTTCCTCACCACAACCAGGGCATTTCCATAATGTACCCGGGGTTGTCTCGTCAGACAAAGCTGTATCAACTATCTCTTTGGCTCGTTCGTAGTCTGAATCTGCAACCCAAAGCTCCGGCCAGCAATCGATAACCGGGAGTTCCCCTGCAGCCATGTAAATATCCTCGTTCTGGATCACTGAAGCAATCCCATGGTTTTCCAGAACATTCATCATGTGATGAACCAGGGTGATGCTTTGCGCAGTGTATACTCTTTTCATGCCTTGGTGGGATGATTTGCCCAATGCCATTGTAGACGATTGAGGCGTAAGTATTCAATGGAGATTTGGTTGAAAAATGCCATTGGTACTATTCAAACTGGGGATGAATTGAGTTCGAGGCGGGGCTAAAATCTATTCACTCTCTAGTATTTTTTGCGATTAAGGTTTTGGCTGCGGATATCTTGGACGCATCGTTGCCAATGTCCATAATCCTTTAGAGTTCGGCGATTGCCTCTGTTGAATTTCCCAGCAATGTATGGGTGAGGGTATCAGAGTCGGCGGGTTCAATGGAGGCAGTGAAAAGGAGAGGAATGAACTTGTTTATGCATCCGACTTGATGAATATCCGTCCGTCACCCTGACTAACTTCGAATGTCTGTGATTGCTCGCCTGTTGTCACATCAGTATGAACAGTATCGAAAGTGACTGTTACTGTGGTATTCGGGGAAGAAACGACCGTGCCATTTTCGAACTCTCGCCAGTAAGCATTGTCTTTCTCATAGTAAGTTCCCAAAGGATCGCCGAGATCGGCATCATATTCCGGGAACCACCATGCCTGACCGTGATCACGAGGCCCGAAGTCATAGGTGAAGTAGGTGTTATCGTTGAGCAGGCTCAATGTCAGGCCGAGCCGCATTCTGTTCAGGTCTTTGATACCGGTATCATCCGTGTCTACCGCATAGATGACCATGAAATCGCTGTCAGCTTCCGCCAAACCTTCCTCAAATGTTGATTTGAGCTGGTCGCCCATGAAATTCTCCATCACATATCCATCAAAATATTGATCATACTCATCGATATCAGCGAGGTTTTTGCCGGAATTGAATATCACTAATTTATCATCTTTGTTTAGCTTGTCGATTTTCGCATATATATCTCGGGTTGCTTCCAGCCATTCTTCATCGCTAATTGCATCGGGGCACCACCATTGCTTCTCAACGACCATATCTACAATAATGCCATCGTGCTGCGGCTGTTCAAGAGTTGTTTTGTAAAATGATGTGATGAGTTCAACCCACTCGGGATTTCTCGGATCCATAGCCCAGATCTCTTCCTGTCCCCAAGACTCAGAAGCCCAGCCGAAAGGACATCTGCTGCCGTCGGGATTTCTCAGGTACATCTCATCGTTTATCTCATACGTTTTGTCACTTCCATAACTGGCAACGGTTGTCAGGAACTCCATCCAATCCGGATTTTCCCAAATCCAGTTCGTGGAGAGTCCGGCAAGCAGTATGGCGTTGGGGTTTTGCGATTTAATTTTCTCGGCCTCGTCAAGCATGACAAATCCCGTCATGATCAGATCGAAAGGTTTTTCGCTGGCAATGATCTCATCTTTCTTGGCTAACCAGCTGGCGATTTTGGGGTATTCCTGTTCGTTGTTGGGGATGGTAGTCACCGAACTACTACTATCAGGTGTTTTGGATTCGTTTGGTGCTGATCCGCTACTTGAATCATCCCCCGAACATCCAAGGAGAGTTGTTATGAATATTAGACCTATTGCCAATGAAATCAGTTTTCTCATCATAGTGCCTCCCATTCTATCAGACCATGAATAACACTGAATGATCAATGGCATTCCGATGATAATAGGCTTTCTTTCTGCGATTTGTGTGTTCGATACTACTCTACTGATTGTTTGGGATTATCTCCGTTTGCCCAGATGGGACTGGTGACTACCCATTGATCAGGGGCCATCCTGATGTATTTCTCCAGGACACGAGTGACTTGCTCTACATTTTTCTTCACTGCTCCGTTGCTTTCGGGTAAAAGGTCAATAGCCGGTTCCCAGAATATATCATACTTCCCGTCATCTCGAAGCAGGTTAAAAGCGGGTACAACAGCGGCCCCGGTCTTCATTGCTATTCGCACGGCACCCTCGGGGATGCTGGTTTCTTCCCCAAAGAAATCTATTTTCACACCATCGTTAGTGAAATCTCGGTCACAGGTGATCAGTATAGTTTCCCCCCGATGCAGACGGCGTATCATTCCCCTGAGAGAGCCGAGTTGGGCCGGGAGACAACTCAGTCCCATGCTTTCCCTGAGCCAGATGACATGGTTGAGTAAAGCCGGCGGATCGAGAGGTTCTACCAGAATAGTTGTCTTCACTGATTTTGCTGCCAGTATCTGCACAGCTGCATCGAAACTCCCGAGGTGTGCTGTCGCCAGAATGACTCCTTTCCCCCTGACAAGGGCTTCTTCCAGATTGTGAAATCCATGCAGCACAGCACGGTTCTCGATATCGCCGTGTTTGGTTCGTGGTAGTTTTATCATCCCAAAGTAATTCCTAGTTACGCTTCTTATCACGCCTCTTGTTGCTTTTTTGATTGTGGCTTCGTCTGCATCGGGTCCAAATACATGTCTCATGTTATCCGATACATTGGCTTTTGTTGCTGGAGACAGCATATAGATCATATTTGCCACCAGACGCGAGAAGAAGTAGCCAACTCTGTTGGGGAGGTAGGCTACCGTATATTGTGCGATCTTAAACGCGTAGTATGTTAACATTCGATAATACCTTTCTTGGTTTAAATGATAACTGTTGAAAGTGGGAGTATACAAGTCCTTGCCCTTTTTAGTTCGCCCTTGTATTATTCTGAATAATATGTTTTTTGGTAACTAATGGAGCCAAGAGGAAAGTAAGATGATCATGAAATCTAAATTGTTTGCCCTTTTTAGCATACTGATTATTATGCTGTGTCTTACTATGATCACTGCACCAGGTTGTGGTGATGGCGACAATGAAACTGCTACGGATTCTTCCCCGGAAGTGGGTTTCGATGAAGCTCTCTGGAACGATCCACCGACCGAGTATTGGCCTTACGTGCGCTGGTGGTGGCCGGGCGGGGCTGTTGATAGTGAAGAATTAAAGATCGAGATGGTTCTATTGAAAGGAATTGGTGTTGGCGGGGTTGAAGTCCAGGCTTTTCAGTTCGGGTTTACTCCTATGGAGATCGAAAATGACCCTGCTATACGGTCAGTTGGCACACCGGAATTCTTTCAAAAAATACGGATTGTAGCCGAGGAAGCTGACAGGCTGGGGATGACTTTCGATTTTACCCTAGGCAGCGGTTGGTCCTCCGGCGGGCCTTTTGTATCTGAAGCACCGGAAAGGCAACTCCTCATGAGCAGCCTGGATGTGAACGGCCCAGGGTCGTACGAAGGAACGATCCCCACAGCAGAGCCGGCTGAGTACCGGAACATCATTAACAACATCATAGACGCGCTTGGCCCATTCGATACCAATGTTGATCTGATTGCGGTGACGGCCGCCCGCATAGTCGATGATACTTCGGAACCGCCCACCCTGCATTCATTTCAGGATATAACTTCATTTGTTCAGGATGACATACTGAAGTGGGATGTACCGGAAGGTAATTGGAAAATTTTCGCTTTTTATCAGAACCGAACCAATCACCACCCGGTTGGATCTGCCTATTCAGGTTCGGAAGATGATGCACTAATTATGGACCATCTGGACGAAGCTGGCATACAGGAAGTAATCGATGGGTTTGCAGTGCCTCTTCTGGAAGCTTGTGGTGAATATGCCCCGCAAGCCGTTTTTGTTGACAGTTTCGAGATGGTCGGCGAATTGCCGTGGACAACTTTTCTTTTAGAAACGTTCAGAGATTTGAAAGGATATGATCTGACACCGTACTTACCCCTGGTTTTTCAGCAGAAAGGTGAATCAAAATACACTGAGATTCTACATCAGGTGATGGGTGAAGGTTCACTGGCGATATATGTATCTAGTGAAATCGGAGACAGGGTTCGGGAGGACTACGAAGAAGTTCGAGCAGGGATGTTCCTTGATAATTTTGTGGTTCCTTTGCGAGACTGGGCCCATCAGAACGATTTGACCCTCCGGTTGCAGTCACAAGGTGGCTGGGGCGACTATCTGGATGTGTATGAGATTGCTGATATCCCCGAGTCGGAGGCATTGTTTGCTGGTGGAACCTTCGATTTCATGAAACTGGCATCTTCGGCAGCTCACACCGCGGGACGCATTTATACCGGACTTGAGTCTTTTGTCTCCATGAACAATGATCCCAGGGCGCAAACGATTGAAGATCTGCATCTTCTTGGTGGACGTGCTTTCAGTGCTGGAATAACTCGCATTATTTATCATGTTTTTCCATATCAATATATACGTGAAAACGGTAAGCGGTGGTATGGTGCTCCTGCGGTACATGAACGCGACGAATATGAAATGATCGCCATAGGACCCATCCCCTTTACAATACGGCTCGATGAAAATCATCAGGTATGGCCTGATCTTTCCGGCTTCAATAAGTATCTGGCTCGCCTGTGCTATGCTCTGACTCTTGGAAAAAACGTTGCTGATATTGCATGGTTGCAGCCTGACTGGCGAGTTCCTGACACGGTAGTTATGAATATAGATGGGTATTTGCCTGAACAGGGTGAATCGGAGATAAGTCTTTCCCTGAGGCGGTCTGGATTAACCTATGATCGTGTCAGTCGGAAAGGTCTCACCAATGCGATCGTTAAAGACGGATACTTTATGGTTGGCGCCGCTCGATATGAAGCATTGTTATTGAATGAATTTGATGTGGCAACGCCGGAGTTAATGGCTTCAATTGAAGAAATTGCAGGCGCAGGTATTCCGGTGATAGTAATGGGAGATCTGCCGGGAAGAGCACCGGGGTTTGTCGATTGGGAAGAAAGGGACACAGCTACTCAAGGCATTACGGCAAGATTACAATCGAAGGTTACCTTTGCCGCGGAAGAGAGTGAAGTGGGTAGTGCATTGCTATCAGCAGGCATGCAACCGTCGCTCGCACCGAGCGATGGTGGAGAATTGGCATTTGCCGTAGTCCGTCGCGAACTTCCGGAAGGTGATATATTCTTTCTCTTCAACGAATCCAACAGAGATCGCACACAAATACTTGATATCAATGTAAGGGCGAAAGGTGTCCGGGTACTGGATCCTCAAACAGGAGGATTGGTTACCGAAGCAATACCGGATGAATCAGAGCAACTTTCGATTCGGGTAGCGATCCCTGCTAAACGATCGCTGGTGCTCGTTGCCGAACATTAGATAGGTATACTAACTTGATTCGCCAGATGACCAGAGAGAGTCTACTACTAGTCACCGTATCTGGCCGATTCAAGTTCTGTATTTGCCCGAAGGATGATGCAATATCCCTCAGGGCTCACCTGTCGCATTGCCCTGCACTTAGGTAAGGCCTTGCATTCACATCTCTGTGTCAGGCTGCCTTGTGAAGATATTAGCACCGTCTTCCATCTGTGTCGGTGTGCTTTTTGCACCCTTTCTTCGTATCGTAACATCAGGACATCCTCCGGAAACGCTTCCTCGTGCATTTCATGACGTAACTCAGCTCAGTTTTGTTCCATGTGCAGGAAAAAACGTGAAATAATTGCGTTTGCAGATGACACATTTGAAGCAGTATTGTATTGATTCGGAGGAGGTTGCAAAATGAGTTGTGGCAGATTATAATGCTAGCCAAACTTGGCAGACCTGGAGTTTATATTATGGCCCCAGATGTACCCTATGAAGATACATGCCCTCGATGCAGTAGCTACGTCTCAGAGTATTGGAGATACTGTCCCTATTGTCAGGCGGTACTTTATGTCGTATGTCCTGAATGCGGCAAAGAAGTAGCTCTATATTGGGGAGGGTGTCCTTCGTGTGGAGTAGACGTTGCCAGGATTGATGAGGAAGATTGCCTTGATGCCTCAGCATTCCCTTGCCCTGTTTGTAGCAGATATACAGCCAGCGGTGTTGGCGCTTGCATTCATTGTGGGGTTCAACTGGTGTGGCTCGAAGGTATTCCCTATAAAAACACAGAATTCCCTTCTCTTTCGGAACAGATTCCCCGACGGATTACCGACGTATCTGAATGCCCGTTGTGTGGTGATATAGTGAGGGACAATTGGAAGGCGTGTCCTAAATGCGGCAAGTCCCTTCATGAGATAGTATAATTACACGATAAACTACTTTGCAACAGGAGGTTTGAGATGAGCGAGCGTGTCAAATGGATTGAGCACAAGGGAAAGAAAAGCTTGTTCAGTAATTATCAGGGACTTAAAGGCAACGAATACACGCAAACTATCAAAGAAAGCGAGAAAGAGGCCCTCAATTCTGACATGAAGACTATCTATGTATTAAATGACGTTACAGATAGTTACATGAATGATGATTCAACTGCGGCAGCAAAGCATTGGATTGACACGTGTAAAGATCAGGGAATTACCCTCATAATAACCCTTGTTGGTATTACTGGAATAAAACGGATAGTCGCTCAGGCAGTGAAAAGAGATATGCATTTTGCCAAATCCCTCGAAGATGCCAAAGACTGGCTGGCATCCAAGTAGGTTCAATATGCACGCTGTAGGCATTTTCTTCTAGCCCTTAAGTCCTATTTATTTGCTCATTATGGACTGCTAAACTTAGTACTAAGGGGGGATTTCCTCGATCAACCGTGCATGTTGACTTTGTGGTCATGCTCTCCTTCCGATTTGCTTTTTACCGTAAGTGAATCATCATATTTGTCGGAGGTACACAAAACAATGGCAGCCCTGAGAAACCCTAAGCACGAAGTTTTTGCAGTTGCAGTCAATAGTGGAAGGACTGAAAAAGAAGCCGCTTTAATAGCCGGTTACACGCCTTTGCGAGCGCTTAAGACCGGCTCTATTCTTAAATCTGAGAATAGTATCCAGGCACGTATTCAGGAACTTCAGCAAGCAGCAATGTCGTAGTGAATGTGCAATGCTGCTAGACACAGCGAGTCTAGCTCAAACCAGAAATTCGTTTCTTCGCAGGTCTTTGAGCAGAATGGTGTTACCCCCCACCGATAGAGGGCAGAAATGAGACCGTGTCATTGGCCCTTAGCACTGTATCGAGAGCAGCCATTTCCTGGTTAACTACAACAAGGATCATCTTATCATCGAGGGGGAGAGCAGGATACTGCTCTCGGATATATTCAAGTACATCAATCACGCTTGTCTTTTCTGATATCGGCACATCGATACTGCCGGTTTTAGTCACGACGCGCTGTATTCCGAAGAATTCAATTGAAACCACCATTTCATTAAATACTAGAATTCCTATACTCCAAATCCCGCTAGCAACTTATCTGCCTGTTCGTCCATCAAATCGAACTTCTGCACTGTTTCACGCATTGGTATCGCATCAGGAGTGAAACCCTTCGCTTTATAAACAACATCGCAGAGCGTCTGGTAGGCTTCTTTCCTCATCTTTATCAGAAGCTCATGCCTCTCCTGCGGGCTTGAAGGTACTTTGTCGGCTCCGAGCTGTTCGGTCAACCATTCCTCATAATATTCAGCCCGAGATTCATATTCATTGAAATAGGCTGGCCCCATCGCCCTTAGCGGAATTTGGTCACTGGCCCGAGTCCCTTTTCCATGACGCAAATTAATCAGTTTTTGCAGGATGGCTAGCCTTTCTGAATCCTCCAGAATATCTTCCAGTGTTTTGCTGCTTCCAGTTGTGGCGTTGAGATACTGCACATAATAGTCCAAAGTTGGAATATTCCTTGAGGGATTGTCGGTATTGGCGGCCTCCGGATGGCGCACGTCGATCCACGGAAGCTTGCACAAACCAGTGGCATTGAACCATGTGCGAATGAGTGGGAAAAACCTCAAAGCGTCGGCCTTATGCTCGAAAGTGGGTAACTCTTTGTGAACCTGATCGATGAAGATGAGCCATGCTTCATCGTGTTGCGGACCTTTCAGCGCAAAGCCATATCCGCCCTGCTGGGCTAGTGACTCTTTACAGATGTACATGGAAAATTCCAGTCCTTTGCATTCCATGGCGAATTTGTCCAGTTCGGCCATTATGGTATCCTCTGAAGTTCCCTGTTTAGTTGCTGTTTTTTGGGCAACCCATTTCTTGCCGAAGTCCACACCTTCGCCGGCGATCTTGCCGAAACCCTCTCCTGAGGCTATTTCATGGATCAGCCGGGAAGCACACTCTTCATCACCAAACTTGAGTTCATATCCGATGTTTTCAGATGTTAAGAAACCACGCTGGAAGCATTCCATATAGAAAGAGATCACAACACCCGTTGAAATGGTATCGATGCCATGTTCATCGCAGTACCAGTTGTATTCCAGTACAAAATCGGGATTGAAAATGCCCATGCAGGTAACCGCACCGATGGTTTCGTATTCAGGTCCGTCAACACCGACCTTCTGCCCTGCACGCGGACCACGTTTCAATTCAACATCTTCTGCACCTTTGGCACATGCCAGATTGCATCCATAGTAGCATCCATCAGGCAGCTTCTTCGAAAAGTAGTTGTCTAAAAAGACCTGGGCAAAGATTTTCGGGGATTGGGGACTTTGCCCGAACTGATAGTTATTGATCGGTAGAATATGGAATTTATCCATGTACTCGGAAAGAGCAGTGGTTCCCCACGCTGAAAGATTGAGTTGTTCCGGATCGTGTTTTGCGACAATCTCCCTCAGATGAGAGCCTGCCTTTCGTACACCTTCCTTATCGATGGCATTGTTTCCATTTGCTTTCGATAAACTGGAACGGGCGATAATGCTCCTTAGGCCTTTGGATCTCATTACAGTTCCAGTGCCGCCCCTTCCAGCCTGCTTGGCGCGGATGCGGTTTCGTTTTTTATCAAAATACAAGCTGTTGACTATCCCGAATTTAGTGGTATTCGCACCCTGTCCGATAGTTACAGCAGCAATAGTGTCGCTGTACTCTCCACCGTTAACATCGTTGAGCAGTTTTTCTCCGAAGGAGAGTGCCCCTTTATCGGTTTCCTCACCGTAAGTTGGTGCAGCAGCAATACTGATGGTTTGCGCATCGCCATCGACCAGTATTACAACAGCTTTTTCAGATATCCCGGAAACAGCTATCGCGTCAAAACCTGCAAGTTTGAGCAACGGACCAAATTGCCCACCGATATTTGAATCTATGAATGTGTCTGTCAACGGTGAAATGGTACCAACTATGAATTTACCGGTTCCGGGAAATCCGGGTTCATTGCCGAGTGGCCCGCTGGCCATTATGAGGATGTTTTCAGGGCTGCCATACCGGGTTTGGCCGGTCGTACCGTCCCAGATTAGTTTCAAAGCATATCCCCGACCACCTGTGTATTTCTTTTTGAAATCGGGGGGGAGTTCTTCAATCGAGATTTCCAGCGTGCCCAGATCGACCCTAAGTATTTGGTCTGTGTATCCACCTGTAACCCTGGCGGGTTCATAGTTAATCTGTTTCAGAATTTGCATATCAACTCCTAAATTTCCGTCATTGAAAGGATTATTTCAAGGGATGCGTGAGGACCATTGATGTCATCGCTCTTTTGCATATTATAACCTTTTACATATGTCATCAGCAAAGGGGCGTACTCAATTCTCCTTGACTAACAAATCGGCGTTAGGTAAGATAGTGGAAATTAACTTAAGCAATAAGCCTAGGAGGCAAACGGTGAGTAATAAGATTGTGCTCAGGATTCTGGCCTTCGTTCTCTTTATTACCACTCTGGCGAGTTTTTTGGGCTGTGGAGATGATGATAAGAAACCGCCTCCACTAAAGATCACCATTGGTAACCATTCGGACCTGACAGGAGTATCATCAAACGCGATGATTCTGGTGACCAGATCTCTCGAGGATATGGTTGATTATTATAATGAAGAGAACCTCATCCCTGGGGTCGAGTTAGAGGTAATTACCTATGATGGCCAATATAATCCGGCTAACGATATCCCCGGTTACCACTGGCTGAAAGAGAGGGGAGCGGAGGTATTTTTTACGGGCATAGCGCCAGCTTCCATAACACTTAAACCTCTTCTTGAAGAAGACCAGTTTGTGATGTTCTCAGTGACTCCTCCAACGAAAGCTTTTCAACCCCCGGGGCGGGTGTTCGCAGCAGGTAATACCCTGGCTCAGTGGGATGCTACTACTGTTCTTAAATGGGTTGCCGAAAATGACCCGGATTTCCCCACGGATCGACCGGCTAAAGTTGGTGGAGCTTTCTGGTCCGAAGATTATGGAGCAGACTGTCTGGCTGGAGCCAAGAAATACGCGATGGCTCATCCGGAGCAGTATGAGTGGGTTGGTGGATTTCTGAATGACTGGAGCTTTATTTGGGATACAGAAGTGGATAAGTTAAAAGACTGTGATTATGTGTTTCCGCCAATCCCCATGAACCAGTTCGTCAAGCAATATCGGAACTCAGGTTATTCTGCAACGTTTATTGGTACTGATGCTCACCTTGCTTTTCTAGGGATGATAGATAATGCTGACCTTTGGGAAGAGGTTGATGGTATGTGGTTTATCAAGTGTGGCCGGTGGTGGAATGATGAGGGCGAAATAGTTGAGTTGACGAAGAAGCTGCTACAAATATATCATTCTGACGAAGCAGACAGCATTATTCGGTCCGGTATTTCGTATTTGGGAACCCAGCAGGCATACATAATGCTTGAGTTGATAAAGGAAACAGTTGAGACCGTTGGATCGGACAATTTTACTCCACAAGCAATCTATGACACCGCGCAATCTTTTTCAATAACGGTTGATGGTTGTCCCCACAGCTATAGCGAAACCAAACGGACCTCCAATGATGGCTTAGCGGTTTATCAGATGCGAGCCGCTGAAAAGGATATTTTCAGAGTCCATGTTGAATGGCTCCCTATAGTGTATGAGCCGTAGTGTATGCCCCAATAATCCAAATACGAACTTCATCTATCGCGAGGCTATGAATGGAACAGATCCCCACACTTCCAACGGTTTTTCGCAAGAGGTATTCGAACTTGCAATTACTCCAGTCAGAGATCAGAATATAGGGCATGGAACTACAAACTCTCGGATTCAATGACTGGTTTCAACAAAAACTTAAAGAATCTGATAAATCTGGGTACAACGTGGCCCGGGTTACCACTGTCAACCGAGACAATTACCTCGTGCGGAACGAAACTAGTGAAGTTCTAGCTGAACTTGCAGGTAAACTCATGTTCTCCGCAGAATCGAGCATCGACTTACCCACTGTGGGGGACTGGGCATTTGTACAATATTACAACTCTGACACTTTTGCCATTATCGATGACCTGCTCCCAAGAAAATCGGTATTAAGGCGGAAGACGGCCGGTAAGAAAGTCGATTACCAGATGATTGCCTCTAATATTGATGTAGCATTCATCATGCAATCATGTGACTTTAATTTCAATTTGCGCCGGCTGGAAAGATACCTGGTAATGGCAAACGATGGCAATATCAAGCCGATGTTTCTTTTGAGCAAGAGCGATTTGGTCAGTGAAGAAGTTTTGGAGCAGATAATTTCAGCGGTCAGGAGTGCAAATATCAATTGTGAAACCATTGCTTTCAGCAATGAAACCGGTTCGGGACTGGCCCAAATCCAGCAGGTACTGGAAGCTGGTAAAACCTATTGCCTGCTTGGATCATCGGGAGTAGGCAAAACAACACTCTTAAATCTTCTCATGGGCCGAGATGCATTTGAAACAAACCTGGTTCGTGAAAAAGACGGAAAGGGAAAACATACCACAACACGCCGACAATTGACGATCCTTGATCAGGGGGCAATGTTGATCGACACCCCAGGAATGAGAGAACTGGGCAATATTGGCGTCAGCACCGGGATTGACGAGAGTTTTACAGATATTATGAAATTGGCTGAAGGATGCCGCTTTAATGATTGTACGCATACCAGTGAAGCTGGTTGCACGGTGATGAGTGCGGTGCAAAATGGGGATTTGAACGAAGCTCGCTATCAGAGCTATCTTAAGTTACGAAAAGAGTCTGAGCATTATGAGCTTTCGTATGCTGAAAAGCGCAAAAAGGATAGGAAATTTGGACAGTTCATCAAGTCGGCAAAGAAACAATTCAAAAAGAAGTGAGAAGGGTGCATGTCTGACAACGGTTTAAATCCGGACCCCACCGCCAAGCGATCTCTAGAGACTCGATAACCTGTCTCTCAACATCTTAAACAAAAGGGACTCTTGGTCCGCATGCTTTTCCAAAAACACACGCGCGTTAGTAATGTGTACTCGGATCACGAACGATTTGTCTATCCAGTCTTCTCGACTTGTACTATCTGAATCTATTCCTCTCGCTTCTGCTCTCAAGTCTTCGATACGTCCCAGGATTTCATTATGGTCATCGCGCAAACGGCTCAATGTTGACGAAAACCCTGCATCCTCAAGTTTATCGCAACAGTCGGAAAGCATACTCTCTTCCCGACTGAAATGATCGCCAAGTTGATTCTCAATTCGGGATAGCTCGTTCTCTAATTCTTGTGGCCAGGACGTTTGAGTAAGACGCTCCGAATCGATTCTCTTGCGAATATCTTTGAGTTGCAATGCGGATTCCAGATCATTAGCTTGTTGTTCTAACCATTTAAAACCCCTATGAATCTTCTCATGTTCTTCGAGTAACTGATCGATATTATCAATCACACTGATACTCACGTCACCCTCCACTCGAGGATCACCCGATCCAAAGTAGAACAAATAATCAAGCTCCTCGCTTTTGATGTTCATTTTACAATACGAGATCAACCGAGTATGTGACTTATATCTCTTGTATCAACCACTGTCCGTGCAGAATGCAAATGAACTACCCCGCAGCAAGCTGACGGGGTATCAATTCGGAACCTTGTATTTATCGCCGCAAGCGGCGGGGAATTCAACCCAAAGGGATTAAATTAACGGTACGGACAAAGCTATTTCGTAAGTGGGAATCTTTTAGCAATTCTGGCATAGTTAGATGATTCAATTCGGGGACTTGCATTAGTAAGCGAATTCACGCTATTGTTGTTAGTGGATATTGTATTCTATTTGATGGTCAAGTCCTGATCAATTGAATAAACCCAACCGTCATCCGATAGTACAGAATAGGAGGTATCTGTATGGGCAAGTCACGTGAGGTGAAGAAAGAGGTCAAAAAGCAACCGCAAAAATCACTGAAAGAGAAACGACAGGAGAAAAAAACGAAGAAAACAGGGAGTCCCCCGATCAATAGTCCCCAGTAAAACAGATGGCTCAAATGCAATTGACCAGCTGCTTAATCACCATAGATTGATGGGAGTTTCCTTTCCAAAACCTAAATTACAGATAATCCTTGCAGTCAGGGACGATATTTAGGGAATGTCTGGAGTAAAACATACATCCATATATTAATTGTTAAGCAATGTGAGCCACTTGCAAAAAGAGGTGCAGGATACCTCCTGCCGGGGGCTTTGGGGTGTCCCCCAACTCAAACTTCCCCAAAGATTGGGGGATCGAGGGGGTTGAAAAGGGATTTTGCAAGAGGCTCAATGTGAAATTTATAATTTATTACAAAAGGAGATTAGAATGAAACTCTATGTAGGAAATTTATCGTACGAGGTCACCGAAGAGGACTTACGCCAGGCATGCGAACAATTCGGGCAGGTTGAAACCGCCACTATTATAAAAGACAGGGATAGTGGTCGATCAAAAGGATTTGGATTCGTGGAG
>JABMQN010000218.1 GCA_013203045.1 Chloroflexota bacterium | reverse complement strand
TTCGAGGTCACGGAAAATATACAGAAGAAAACCGGTCGTCTCGGAATCTCGGGGTATCTGGCTAAAAAAGCGCCTCTGGACAATTACACCAAGTATGCGGTGTGGCGCGACCTCTTGCCTGCTGATATCGGCTTGCGAAACGAGGTGGCTGACTATACCGCCTTTTCGATGGCCTGGCGGCGAAGAAAGGATACCCTTGGATTATGGGGAACGAAATGCACCAATTGCGGTACGCCTCAATGGCCGCCTCAGCGAATTTGCTGCAATCCCGATTGCGGTGCGGTAGACAAAATGGAACCATATCCCTTTGCCGATAGGACTGCTCATATCATCAGCTACACGGGCGACATGTTGATGCTCGGACTTAATCCGCCTCTTTTAACTGCAAGACTTGAATTTGAAAGCGGTGGCCGGAACATGTTTGAACTCACGGATTGTGCCCTTGATGAGCTGGCTACGGGAAAGGCTATGGTGATGACGTTCCGCCGGAAGTATAACGACAAGGCGAGGAATATCATCGGGTATTTCTGGAAAGCGATGCCTGCACAGGAGGTAGTATAAGATGGCTGAGGGAATCAAAGACAAAGTCGTCATTTTAGGAATGGGTTGTACCCGGTTCGGTGAGCGCTGGGAGGCGGGCGCCGAGGATTTAATAGTTGAAGCATTTGTGGAATGCCTGGAAGATGCCGGTATTGAGAAAAAAGATATTGAGGCCGCTTTCGTTGGGACCTGCTACGATGAAGTGAACCTCGGCAAAGCTGCGGTCACTCACGCTGAAGTCCTGAAGCTTCCTCATACTGCTGTGACACGAACGGAGAATTTCTGTGCTACAGCCCAGGAAGCGCTCCGATTTGCAACTTATTCAGTAGCCGCAGGAGCCTGCGATATTGCTTTGGCCCTTGGAGTGGAGAAACTGAAGGATACTGGTTTTGCCGGTTTGCCCATCGGTGGAGGTGGAGCATATCCCAGAATCGGTAGTTACAATGGATCGGGCCCGCAATCATTTGCTCAGTTGGCGCCTCCGTACGCTAAAAAATACGGGATCGAGATGGAAAAGGTCAAGGAGGCTATGGCTCATATCTCCGTAAAGAGCCATGCCAATGGCGCCATGAATCCTCGTGCTCACCTGCGCTTTCCCATAACTACGGAACAGGTTCTTAATGCACCGATTATCTCCTATCCGCTGGGTCTTTTTGATTGCTGCGGTGTAAGTGATGGTGCTGCTGCAGCCATTGTGACCACCCCTGAAATTGCCAAAAGCCTCAAACCCAGCCAAGATCTGGTGAAGATAAAGGCCATTCAGATATCGGTTGCTAACGGTGAGGAGACGCTCTTCAACTCTTGGGATGGCGCCAGCATGATAACGGCGCAAGTTGCGTCTTCCAAGGCTTATGCGGAAGCGGGTATTAAGAATCCCAGAGAAGAGATCGACATGATGGAAGTCCATGACTGTTTCTCCATTACGGAGCTACTTTTGATGGAGAATCTCGGCATTTCATCGCCGGGTGGAGCGTACGATGATATCATGAGTGGATATTTTGATTTGAATGGTAAAATCCCCTGCCAAGTTGATGGCGGATTGAAGTGCTTTGGCCATCCGATTGGTGCATCCGGGCTCAGAATGGTTTATGCCGTATACGAACAGATGTTGGAAAGAGTGCCTGATGAACGGAAAGTGAACAACGTTCGACTTGGTCTGATTCATAACCTGGGTGGCGAGCCAGCCAAAGGCGTTGTTTCTGTCGGAATATTTGGGAGAGACTAAAACAGGGGTCAGAAGTCAGTTAACAGCATAGGGGCGCGTTTAAAAAACGCGCCCCTAAAGTCATGGAGTGCGGAAGCCAAGCTTCCGCAATTAACAGCGCAAGCCTGGCTTGCACACTCCAAATTCGGGGTTTTAGGATGATCGGGGACTGAAAACTGACACCCGACCCCTGAGAGCAGGCATATGCTTGAAGTAAAAATCATTATGAACTCGGTTATGGAAGAGATACTGGCTTTCAAATGCTGCAGCATTCCGAATCAGAATCTGGAAATTCATGTCAACAACGTTGGAGATCATCCGGTGACAGTACCAGGGCGCTTTGTTCTGGAAAATGAAAATGATAGTATGGATTGCAGCCACCTTTTCCCATCCTGGGATCAGAAAATATTACCGGGGAATGGAGTGGCTTTTTATTGTTCCATGGATGAATCGGATTTGGACAAGTATTCAACATTGACAATATTTGATAGAGAAGGCAATATCTATAAGTTTTCAACGAAAGAGATCACCAGTTATTCACTACCTTCCGAGTGAATTACAAGTGACTGTGTATAGTTGTTCATCGAGAAAGTATAATTAAATCACTGTTTATTGGAATTCCGAAAAGGACGAGATATACAAAAAAGAGGGAGCTTGTGCTCCCTCTTTTTTTAATTCAACGAAGAATTATGGTAATTAGAAATCAAGCATATAGTCCATGGCTCCACCAGTTACAACCTCACTGCGAACCGATAAGATAATGTACACCAGATTCCAGGAGTCAACACCGGTATCCAAATCCAACTGAGCTGAACTGTCACCTGCTGTTATCAGACCGCTAGCCCAGGTTACATCGAAGGTGTCAATATCCACACCGTCGGCTGCGAGTCCTGGAGACTGGGAATTCCATACATTATTTACTGGACTATCTGCGTTTGACAGAGCCGTACCGTTTAATTCCAGGGAATCACCATTCCAGCAATCATCTCCCTCGCCTACAAAACAGGTCAGTTTGGCTGCATCAATTTCCCCTGGTATTTGGTCTGGAACAAGAAAACCGGTAATGGTGCCACCATCTGCTCCGTCATTATCGAAATCGACATTGCTGCTTTCCGCAGCATATACGAATTCATCATAGATGAATAGCTGATGACCTTCGGTCTCGGCACTGGCGTAGACAATTACCAACGACCATCCGGCATAGGACCAGCTATTTCCGGTATCGCCATCCACTCCGCCAACAGTATATGTTCCGTTTCCGGTGTGGTTTGTCCCGTCACCAACATTGGAATACGCTTGGACCAGCTTTGTTACATCAAGGAAACAAGCGTAAGAATAACCCTGTTCGTTTAACAAGCAACTTTCAGCGGATGCGGTTATCTCTTGTGCGCCTTTCTGAGGATCACCGGCTGCATCAAGATAGACCTGTTCATTATTTATCTCGAAAATCACTGATTCATCTGACTCCAGTGTCGATCCACCCTCTGCAATGATTATATTATCAATGTAACAATACTCACCTACATCAGTGAATCCTTTCAAATAGAATCTCATGGTAAAGTCGCTGGTCAGATAAGCTTGTGGAATAGTATATTCAAAATCTTCGACTGGGTTATCATCGACGAAGGCTAAGATTTTACCGCTCCATGTGGCACCATCATCGCCGGATAGTTCAAACTCAAGTGAGTCATTTCCTTCCAATGCTCCACTTTCGGTTTGTTCCCAAGTTAGAATTACGTCTCCTTCAGTGTAGCCGCTTAGATCTACTTGGTGCGGGTCGTTCTTCTTAAGAGTAAGCAGTTTTTCAACTTCACTACTACCGGTGGGGTGTCCACGAAAGCTCCCGGACTTGGGTTTCCAATAGTTACCGGAAGTCATCCACATGCTCATGTTCTTGCAGTCTTCTTCGAATATGGTTGATCCAAACCAGCCAGTCCAATAGAGAAAGGCACCAACCACAGCGGCGTCAGAAGATATGTCATTGACTGTGGCACTACTCTCAGCATCCAGTACATCACGGATACCGTTGGCGTCACCATTTACATCTCTCATCAAGGTACCGCCAATAGCACGATAGTCTCCTTCTATGCTGGAGCCCAGATCTCGCAGTCCAATCTTGGCAAGGTGCGCTTCGGCTGTAGCCCCACCTGCTATTGAGGTTATACCAAATATCTTGATATCAGCATCCCAGGAAAACTCAATTCCACTCACTCCGCTTGTCTCTACC
The DNA here is from genome assembly GCA_013203045.1 of Chloroflexota bacterium. Lineage (GTDB taxonomy): Bacteria > Chloroflexota > Dehalococcoidia > SZUA-161 > SpSt-899 > JABMQN01. The sequence continues at coordinate 2,058 of JABMQN010000218.1, read as the reverse complement.
CATGCCATTGCCGTAGGATTGACTCCCGCTTGAGTAGAGTTGAAATTGAAAGTAACGTCTGCAATTATAGGCGTATCCAACGGGTTCGCTCCCGGTAGGGTAGCAAAGGGAACAGAGCTGAAATCCCAAACCACCGCTTCTCCTCCACAATGTGGGCTAACACTTGGTATTGAATAATATTCATTGAGTGGTACAGTCAGCTCTTCAAGGTTGCTGCTGCCATCTACATAGGTGAAACCGGTCGGAAGCCAAATTCCTATTGAGTCTACCTTCAATTCACTATCACCTGCATCGGGGTAGTAGGTGATTCTGATTTGATAGGATGAAGTATTGGGGATATTACCGGTTACTATGAGTTTCCCGGTTTCGATGATGGTTCGGGCATCCGTTTTGTTTGGAGCCGTTATGTCTTTTGGTATCCATTTATTTTCTATGGAAACATCTACAGTACAATCATTTATCTGGTTGTCCATAGTGTAGTCAAATGATGTGTAGTAATCATACATATCGTAGGCGGGGTCAGGGAACATTTCTTCCAGGTCGCCATACTTAACTCGCCACAGAGCGTCTTCAATTCCACTATCCGCTGCATATATTTCGTCAGTTTTTTCCTCATACATCTGGCAAGCATCGATTCCGTTATCTACGAAATCCATGATTGGAGGCACCATAAGGCCGCCAAAGCAGACAAGCAACAGGGCAAATATCAGTGTTGTGCCTCCGGCTTCTTCCTTGATTATGTTCATGAAAAGCTGTGTCAATTTGCTCCTTCGCCCAGGGGGGCACATGTCATGCTAACTTGTTCGTGGTTCGTAATTGAGCACTCGGGTTTCGCTACTTTGATGGGTGCCGCTACCCTCTGTGGTTGTAATTGTGAAAGTGAGTACCCCATCAACGTATTCACAATTTGTTTGGTATGGTGCTGTATCTATTGAGCCTGCTACGGCCAGCACGCTTGGTGTTCCGCTATTGACAGTGTGAGTTCGTAGTAATTCGTTATTTTGAGTTGAATATGTGACCTCATGCTCCGTGTTGTCCCAGTCGACCCAGCTTAGGGTCAGGGGCAGTCCTGAAACACCTTCATCTACTTCAACTGTTTGTGCCACCTTTGTATCAACCTGAATCCAGTATCCGGCATTGTGTGCCTGGTTGACAGTGACCATGTGATTACGATTGTCTACTACAATGTCATTCGTTTGAACGATGATCACCGACATGACCCCGCATATAGCCCCGCTCACTATGAGTCCCATCAGTGTATCAGGCAGGGTCAACCCACTCTCTTCTTTATTGATTAGCGATATTTTGGACCAGATTGCACTTAATCTCATCGTCTTATCCTATAACTCTCTAATGTGGTAACGGTTTCATTATGATGATCAATAGTCACAGTGATTTTCTGGATACCGTCATCGTCGCTGGCTCCGTCATTTTCGTGGTCCAGACGGGTTGCTGTGGTTGAAACAGTGTAACCAAACGGAACATCGAGCACTGAGAGATCGAGGTATTCCGGAGGATCATTAATGTAGTCATAATCCTGAGTGCGTACATATTCCAGCTGACTTTCAGCCAGGGTTTGCGCAGTGCTTCGCTCATCGGTGATTGGTGTAACCTTGGTGATGGTAAGCAGTCCCCCCAGGAGTGACGTGCCAACCAAGCCTAAAATGGACAAGGCTATGAGCGCTTCGATTTGGCCGAATCCTGATTGGTTCTTCATTATTTCTTTTCCTTAAATACTCTCAGCCTTAAAATTTATGGGTTTTCGATGGTTGAGGATAGCATGTACAGGTTAACCCTACAATGACCAAATAGTACTATATGTTTTTGAAGCTGACAGCCGAACAAAAGTACTAGTTAGTGGCAAATCCAAGAGTACGTCAGGAGAAAAAAGGCTGGGGGGAATGGTTGGTAATAGAGAAGATAGGCTATTATCTGAAGGGGTGTTTGGTACTGGTTTCTTAAAACGCGAGGGCAAAGATAATTTAATTAAGGAGAAATCAAATGTGCAAGATTGATGTTGAAGATGGAGCGGGAGACGAGATTCGAACTCGCGTCATC
>JABMQN010000217.1 GCA_013203045.1 Chloroflexota bacterium | reverse complement strand
TATCCATCTTCTCCAATCAGCCGGCCCTCCTTGCGTCAACGTGTTGCCGGCTCCATTCTCTACCCTTTGGTTACCTTTTAAATGATTTAACAACCTTCCCTTCGGTTACATTTTAGATGATTCAATTCGTCAAGTTGCGACTGGCTATTGCACTGCGGTATAATGTAAAGTGCTATGTGTGCAGACAAAATCAGAATCATCATTGCCGATGATCACAAAGTTGTGCGTGAAGGCACCCGGGAGCTTTTGCAGAAGGAGAATGATCTAGAAGTTGTTGGTGAAGCAGGGGATGGGGAAGAGGCGGTCGATCTGGTTAAACAGCTCAACCCAGATGTTGTCATAATGGATATTGCCATGCCTCGTCTAAATGGCATTGAGGCTACTAAACAGATCAAGGAGTTGTTTCCCCGGATGGCAGTACTGATTCTGACGGGTTATGACTATGACCAGTATGTTTTTGCACTTTTAGAAGCTGGCGCTGCTGGTTATTTACTCAAAGATGTTCGTGGCCAGGAAGTAATTGAGGCTGTGCGTGCAGTACATGCGGGAGAATCGGTACTTCACCCGGTAGTGGCACGCAAGGCGCTGGATCACTTTGTACATCCGGAGAGCAAAGGAGAAATCTCCAAATTCCAGGCTCTAACCGATAGAGAGATAGAGGTACTCCGGCTGGCTGCCAAAGGGCATGGAAATAAGGAAATAGCTGCTGAGCTTGATCTTAGCGTCCGCACCATTCAGGCACATTTGGGGAATATATTTAATAAACTGAAGGTAGGTTCTCGCACTGAAGCAGTAATCATCGGTTTGAAAAATGGCCTGCTGACGTTAGATGACATCAAAGAAGAATAGGTGGAAATCGATTAACCCTACTCTCCGTTGGACGCAAGTCTGCTAATGATCGAATATCTTTCTTTCGTTACTCTTTTCTCATCTACTTCGAATTACTACATGTGATACTTGATTCAATGAAGTGAACTGGTACTAAGCATGAAAAAAGGTATAAAGAAGAAACAGGATATTCGCCAAAAAACCCCCCCACAAATCAGTGCTCCGTATAAATCCGGCTTTTCTTCCGCTTTGGATGAGGTCTGCGCGGGCAGGCGGATAGAGCAAAAACTGGCGGAACTTAGTGACATTTCAAATTTGATTACGGAGTCCCTTGAAGATCGGAATGCTCTTTTATTGGCTGCTGACAGGGTTACCCGGATAATGGATTCAGATGCCATTATTGTCTACCTGATTGAAGAAGACAGTAATGAGCTTGTGCTGGAGTTATATAGGGGCGTCTCCGATGATTTTGTGAACGGAGTTATGAGGATCAGTGTTGGAGAAGGATTCAATGGCAAAGTGGCTGAAACGGGACAACCTTTAATAGTGGAGGATGCTACAACAGATTCACATTTGATTAAAGACGTAGTTGTGACGGAGGGAATTAAGTCCCAGTTGATAGTACCATTGAGATCTAAGGGTAATGTAATTGGCACGGTTTGTGTGGCAAGGCGCAAATCTGAGAACTTCTATGCTGATGAAGTCGGGTTGCTAAGTAGTATCGGTAATCAGATTGGTGCTACTCTGGAAAACGCACGACTTTATCAGGATATGAAGAGGACGCTCAATCAATTGCAGCAGTCAGAAGAACGCTATCGAGACCTCTTCGAGAATGCCAGTGATGCTATATGGGTCCATGATCTCGAAGGCAATACGCTCACTGTTAATCAGGCATGTGAGAAGGTCACTGGATATTCCTCCAAGGAGCTGCGGAATATGCCTATTGATATGCTGATGGATCTGTTTGGTAAATCATGTATTGAGCATATCGAAGATGGTTTACTCCGCGATGAGCCCATTGATCATCGTTGTGAAGTGAGGCTGGATAGAAAAGGAGGAACGAAAGCGGTGGTCGAAGTTACTACCAGCTTGATGGCTCATGATGGCGAAGTTGTGGGTTTTCAGCATGCTGCCAGGGATGTGACGGAAGAGAGGCGGATGCAGGAGAATCTTCGTTACTATCTTCAACAAGTGACGAGAGCTCAGGAGGAAGAGCGCAAAAGAATTGCCCGGGAATTACACGATGAAACGCTTCAGAGTCTCATTGTTATCTCGCGTCAACTGGACAAGATCACATCCAGCGAGGCGTTGTGGGAAGAAAGCCTTGAAGTAGTCCGTGGGTTGAAAAAACAGATCGAGACTGCTGTACAGGAAATACGACGTTTCAGTCATGACCTTCGTCCTTCTGTACTGGATGATTTAGGGTTATTGCCTGCATTGGAGTTGTTAGCTGATGATTTGGAGAAACAGGGGATTGTTACGGCTTTCAAAGTCATTGGGAAAGCAAGACGGCTTACCCCTGAGGCAGAGGTGATGCTGTTCCGGATTGCGCAGGAAGCTACGAGGAATATTTGGCGACATTCAGACGCGGCAACAGCTGATATGACTTTAGAGTTCATTAACTCCAAGTTAAGGATGAGCATTAAGGATAGCGGTAAAGGTTTCAGGTTGCCTCAGAGCCTTGGGGACCAGGCTAGCAAAGGTAAATTGGGTTTAGCTGGAATGCAAGAAAGAGCAAGATTGCTCGGTGCCACTTTGAAGCTGAAGTCAAAACCCCGTATGGGAACAACCATAGTCGTTGAAGTGAAAGTGTAGAATAATGTTTCTTGGATACTTGTAAGTGCTTACTTAAAACCACAAAACCGGCACTAGGCATTTATGCTTAGAAGCCTAAAAGCTTTCTAGGTCTTTTCTTTGGTAAAAGGGTAAGTCGGCCAGCCGATGCCCACGGATATTACGGGTGATACGATTATCGTATACAAGGAATGGGTGGAAGTGGGCGTTTATTACATCTGCGTCCTAAATAATTGACCTCTTGAAGCTATCTGGAATGCTTCCAAGGGGTCATTGTTGTGGTATTAAAATCTATCGGGAGGTTAAAAAGGAGGTATATATTATGAGTGAAACCCCAATGATGGATGAACTCGAGAAGGGGCCATGGCCCAGCTTCGTGACTCAGATCAAAAGAGCAGGAGAATCCAAGGCGCTGATGGCAGAGTCTTCTAAGGATCTTCTCAGGCAGCAAGAAACGGCTTTCACGGAAAAGCAGGGCCTGTGGAAACATGGGGGAATCGTTGGCGTGAAGGGCTATGGTGGTGGTGTGATCGGCCGATATCATATGAGGCCGGAAGACTATCCCGGACTTGAGCATTTTCATACAATGCGTATCAACCATCCATGTGGCTGGTTCTACACCACGGACAAGCTGCGGGAAGTGTGCGATATTTGGGATAAACATGGTAGCGGATTAACCAATTTCCATGGGTCTACAGGAGATATCATTTTCCTGGGGACTAACACGGAACATTTGCAGCCTATTGCTGATGACCTGTCCGAAAAGGGATGGGATATCGGAAGTTCCGGTTCTGCGCTTAGAACGCCGACTGGCTGCGTTGGCCCCGCAAGGTGCGAATATGCATGCTTTGATACCCTGGATTTCATACATGATGTCACCAATACATTCCAGGATGAACTGCACAGACCGCCGTTTCCCTACAAAACGAAGATCAAAGCTTCAGGTTGCTGCAATGACTGTGTAGCTGCCATGGGAAGGTCCGATACAGCAGTGATCGGTACCTGGAGAGACGAACTCCGAATTGATAATGACGCTGTCAAGGAGTACATGGATAGCGGCATGGATGTCCAAAGCCTGGTTGTGGATAATTGTCCTACCGATGCTATTGAGATGGTGAACGGGAAACTGGAACTGGTCAGGGCCGAGGATTGTACTCGATGCATGCACTGCATCAATATGATGCCGAAGGCTGTCAGACCCGGTGTTAACAAAGGCGCCACTATACTTTGTGGAGCCAAAGCACCCGTGCTTCACGGCGCTGTTTTGTCTACGGTAATCATCCCCTTCATGAAGATGGAACCTCCCTACACCGAGTTCAAAGAATACTGGGAAAAAGCTATGGACTGGTGGGACGAAAACGGTAAAGTAAGAGAGAGAATTTCGGAGCTTATTGACCGGGTGGGCCTGGACACATTCCTCAAGCATATGGAGATTAAGCCTGTCCCGCAAATGGTTAAAACACCTAGAGCCAATCCATACATCTTCTGGCGAGAGGAAGCACCGCCTGGCCTGGATGAATTCAAAAAGTACATCCATTGATGTAAATCCAAGTTTAAGGTATTAAGTCGTAAGAGCGATTAGCACATTATAATTTATGAAATTCTATTAGGGAGGAAAAACTAAATGGCAATAACCGATATTGGCCCTCCGGATTTTCGCAACCATCTACCGGAGGTAATCAAGAAAAATTACGGCACATGGAAATATCATGAGATCGTCAAGCCCGGTGTGTTGAAGCATGTAGGCGAGTCCGGTGACGAGCTTTATTCGATTCGGGTGGGCTCAGCAAAGCTGGTATGTACCGATTTCATCCGCGATCTTTGTGAGATTGCTGATAAGTATTGCGATGGCAAGATGAGGTTTACCAGCCGGTACAACCCCGAATTCCTCACAGACAAGGCAGAAAACGTTGATCCTATAATTGAAGCGGCACAGGCACTTGGGTTGCCCGTAGGTGGAACCGGCAGGGGTATATCTAACATGATTCATACCCAGGGATGGATTCACTGCCATACTCCGGCTACCGATGCATCCGGATTGGTCAAGGCTATAATGGATGAACTGTATCCTTACTTTGTTGGTGAGAAAACCCTCCCCAACAAGTTGAAGCTCTCCCTGGCCTGCTGCCTGAACATGTGTGGTGCTATCCATGCAACTGACCTGGCGATAGTTGGTGTGCATACTGCTATTCCGGCTGTGAATGATGAAACCTTTAATGCCCAGTGCGAAACGCCGACTACTATGGCTGGCTGCCCCACTGGCGCTATTCGACGACATCCGGATAAGGAAATCAAGAGCGTAGTCGTTAGTGAAGAAAAATGCATGTACTGCGGCAATTGCTATACCATCTGTCCTTCAATGCCTATTGCCAACCCCGAGCGTGATGGAGTAATCATCTATGTCGGCGGTAAATGCGCGAATGTAAGAACCCCCTCGATGCTCTCACGAGTGGCAGTACCCTTTATTCCCAATAATCCACCACGTTGGCCCGAAGTTGTAGGCGTGTTGAAAACCATCATAGAAACATATGCCGCCGACGCCAGGACACCTGAACGCGTAGGCGAGTGGATTCTGCGGATTGGTTATGAGAAGTTCTTCGAGCGCACTGGCCTGCCATTTACCGGGCAGTGTATCGATGACTTTGAAGCGTCCCGCGAGACATTGAGAGCCTCGACCCAATTCAAGTGGTAGGAGGTAATGAAATGGTTGACCAGGAACTAAAAGATAAAGTCCTAGAGTGGTTTGAGAAGAAGTCGGCGGGTGAGAAGACGAAGTATTACCTGAAGGATGTGGTAAAAGGGCTGGTTGCTGACTATGACAAAAAAACCATTCACAAAGCGGTCAATGAATTGATTTTCGAAGACAAACTGATGTGGTTTTCCACCGGAAGCAGTAGCATGGTTTGCCTTCCGAGATTCCACAAAGGATAATTAGTGTAAACCATTCGAATATGAATGGGACTGTTTGTGGAGCATGTTGCTCTATTCCGTAGAGGAACATGCACATGACCAGTAAATAGCAGGTGAACAACAGAAAATGAAAGGCTGCAAAGTAGCGGGTTCTGGGGTGCTGATTTCAGCACCCCAGGGCCGCTCAGGTAAGACTATTGCGAGTTTGGCGCTGTGCGCCGCCCTTACAAAGCGGGGGTTAACGGTTCAACCTTTTAAGAAGGGCCCTGACTACATAGATCCCTCCTGGTTGACAGAAGCCGCGGGCAGAAGCTGCCACAATCTCGATCCGTTCCTGATGCCTGAAGAGGTAATGCTAGAATCGTTCCATCAAGCCTGCCAGGGATCGGATATAGCAATAGTCGAAGGAGCCATGGGACTATTTGATGGTCCTGAATCAGCAGGATGGGGAAGTACAGCCCATCTGGCACGGCTCTTGGGTCTCCCGGTTATCCTGGTGGTCGATTGCACCCGAATGACGGGCAGCATAGCAGCCATGGTATCCGGATACCAGAACTTCCAATCAGATATCCATATCGCTGCTGTTATCCTCAACAATGTTTCCGGCCCTCGACACGAACGCAAGCTGAGAACAGCAGTGGAAGAACATTGTAAAATCCCTGTAGTTGGAAGTATCCCTCGCGACCAGAGCCTCAATATGACCCAGCGTCATTTGGGGCATATACCGTTTCCTGAAAACGACGGCGCGGAACCGATCATTAAGCGAATTTGCTCGAAGCTCGAACCTTGCCTTGCCCTGGATACTATATTGGCCATTGCTGGTGTTCCCACAGAAAATAACAGGAATATCCATGCAACCGATTCTACCGAAAAACATCAATCGGTAAAGATCGGGGTTATTAAAGACAGGGTGTTCAACTTCTACTATCCTGAAAATCTGGAGGAGTTGAATCGGGCAGGTGCCGAGCTGGTTTTGATAAATTCACTACAAGATCGATTGCCCGAAGTGAATGGACTTTACATTGGTGGTGGCTTCCCCGAGTTTTTCCTCGAAGAGCTGGAAGCTAACCACAAGTTGCGAACGGATATTGCTAAAGCTATCGAAGATGGATTGCCGGTTTATGCCGAATGTGCTGGCCTTATGTACTTATGTAAGGCAATCAACTGGCAGGGACAGCGGCATGAGATGGTTGGGGCGATCTCGGCAGAAATCGAATTATCAAAAGGTCCTCAGGGGCATGGTTACGTGGAAGCTGAGGTTTCAGCAGATAATCCCCTGTTTCCAATTGGCTTGACCCTTAGAGGACATGAATTTCATCATTCAAGATTGATTGAATCAGATAAACTGGAATTTGCCTATCGAGTAAAACGTGGGCATGGTGCGGGCGAAGGCGTTGATGGGATTATACACAAGAACGTCTTTGCGGCTTATACCCACCTGCATTCTCTGGGTACTCCCCAGTGGGCTCAGGCTTTTGTGAAACTGGTTTTGAGGGAACGAAAAAAAAGCCAGCCACTGGTTTCATTGGCTTAAAAACAAATAATAAACTGGAGGTAGAAACAATGGCGAAGAAGATGCTGGGCGGAACCGAAATGGAAATCGATGAGGATGGCTTCATCCAGGAACCGGACAAGTGGACTAATGCTGTGGCCGAGGGTTTGGCTGAAGAAGAATGTGAAATCCACCCTATGACCGAAGATGCTTGGAAGTTGGTGAACTTTATCCGGCAGTATTACATTGATTATGAAACTGCCCCGGCAATTCGCATGCTTTGCAAAAAGTGCGATTTAAAGCTCAACTACATCTACGAAATGTTCCCCAAAGGACCTGCGGCTGGGGCTTGTAAGGTAGCTGGATTGCCTAAACCTACTGGCTGCGTGTAATCTCAAATCGAGATCTCCACACCAACCAAAAACAACTTAGCTTTGGCCCATGAGCCAGAGCTAAGTTCGTTTTGATATAATCCTCATTTCATGGTAGGATGAGCATTGATATCCTGAGTGCAAGGCAAATCGTTTATCCTTGTATTTGTCACGATCTGAATGGAAATGGCTATTGCGCTGGTTTCTATTGGGATTGAGCAGTGCATGAATCGCAAGAGAAGCTGGTTCAGGAAGAGGACAAGTATTACGCGCGTTAATGTTGGTAAGACAAGCAATGTTACATTATATCCTGCCAGTGTTTGAAGGAACAGTCGAGATCGACGAGACTTTAGTTGAAAGCAAATATGAATATGGTGGCTAATCCTGGACTTTGCCCTGAATAATGAATTGAACGCCTGCCCCAAACAAAAGGGCAGGCGTTTTTAAATATCGGATGTAAGAGTAATGAGAGTCCTGCTTATAGATTTTAACCCCTTCATGGCCGCCGCTACGCCAATATCAATAGGGTATGTGGGTGCTGCCCTCAAGTGCAAGAGGCATAATGTGCAGGTGCTGAGTCTGGGCTCTGCTACCCTTTTCAGTCCCCTGGCTTTCAAAGAGTTCATCAGAGAATATGCCCCCGATATCGTGGGGTTCGGGACTTACCAGCGCAGTATCTTCCATATCAATGCTCTGGCTACCTTAGTCAAAGAAGCATCTCCTGAGGCTTTTATAATCCTCGGAGGGCCTCACATCACCTTCTTGCCTGACGATGCACTTAGCGTTCTTACGGGTGTGGATTTTCTGTGTCGGGGAGAGGGTGAGCCCGTGATTCTGGCAGTCACAGATGCAATCCAATCAGGCAAAGCTGCGTTGCCTGTACCGGGGACTACTTCCCGGAATTCGGAGGGCGGATACATCACTGGCCCTTCAATAACCCCGGCAAAGGACCTTGATGAGTACCCTTCTCCCTGGTTGGAAGGCATACTCGATCCAGCTGACATGGATGAGGCAATTATGCTTACGTCTCGAGGCTGCCCTCACGTCTGTTCTTTTTGCTACACACCTGCCGCTTTTGGCAGAAAGGTGCGTGCTCATTCAGTGGATCGTGTCATTCAGGAAATTGCATTCGTAGCCAGTCGAGGCAGTGGACGCCTGTGGTTCGCTGATCCCAATTTCTCTTTCAGTGAAAAGCGGGTGATCGAAATCCTAGAAGAAATCGTCAGGCGCGATCTCAAATTGGATATGTGGATCGAGACCAGAGCGGACATGCTGAATAAAGAGCTTATCGCTCTGATGAAACGGGCCGGTGTGAATATGATAGCGATGGGTTTGGAGAGCGCCTCTGAGAATGTCTACCCGCATTTAAACAAGAACCTTGATCCTGATCGTATCCGGGAGGCAATTGAAATGGCATTTGCCGCGGGACTGGATGTGGAGCTTTTCTCTCAATATGCTTTGCCTCATGAACGTTTCGTGGATGCCATGCAAACCCTGAACTTCGTCAAGGAGTCGGGAGTCAAGATCAAGGGTAATAGTAATGCTCAGCAGATGCAGATATATTATGGCTCCGAGATTGCTGCTGATCCGGCCAAGTTTGGGGTGAAACCTCTAAGAGATAGCTTCCAGCCGTGCATGGCTATTGGGACGGAGTTCGAAACGGAGTGGATGACAAGGCGTGAGATAGAGAAAATAAAAGCAGCCTGGAAGATTGAGTCACTGGATGGTGGTAAAAGGGTAGTATCATGAATATTAATCCATTTGGTGGTTTTATGCCTGAAACACTGATAGTTCGGCTTGATTCAGGTACTGAACCCGAGGAACGACGTGGTTTTCTGGGACTCCTTTCCTCGATCTTACCTCATCTAAACTGGCGAGGCCATGTATACATAGTGGATGATGATCCTATTGGTCAAATAGAAAGGGCATCGGAGGTAATCGGAGTTGTTTCCGAGTACCTTACCGAGCAACAACTATCGACGATCTATGTACATCCGTTTATCTTTATACAAGAGTCGGGGCCAAGTGAAACCAAACAATGGGAGAATCTCCTGGGCCTCATGCAATGGTTTCAGCAGGAAGCATATGACCAGCAAAGTGAAGTCAGGATGCTAATCCTTCCGATCATCAAACCTGAAGCAGCTACGTCAATCGAATACGTGCTGTCCGCAGCCGAGTTTTTCAGGGCTCGTTTGGCCAAGCCGAGTTTCTATTTCAGTGAAAAATCCCCTTTGGATCCGGTGACTATCCTCCAGAAAGATCTTCGCGTCTATGTTGATCCATCCTCCGAAATATCTGCCGAGAATATAATCTCCCAATTGTGGATTAATCATATCTTTGAAGACATCCTGGAGCGGGTGGAAGCTGATCGAACTGAACTTCTCGCTCCCTGCCGCAGACACCTCATCATCGACGAAAGGGACGAGGCGATATTCGAATGTTTTGCCCAGTGGAAAAAGGCCAGACCGATCGAGTCGCTGGAAAAACTGGGAGAACCACTGGAAAAGACCAACTGTCCCAGTTGTATTAGTTACGCCTGCCTTGCAATGGAAGAGAACCTTGGAGCCAATGCCAAGAGCGAAGAGGGGAGGCAGGTTTCTTTAGGATTGGGAATTGCTTTTTCCAAGGATGAGATGCATAGAGATGCGCTTTCTCATGCGCGTAAGGCTTTTGAACTTGCGACCAATGATGCTGATCGTGCAGTAGCACTACTCCATCAAGGTCTCTGCCATTTACAACTCGCCGAATTGGGCTTGGCTGATGAGACTCTCAAAAAAGGTGCATCATATTCAACTGATCCGGGACTGTTCTCTTACCATCGAGGAAATGTCCAGTTTGCTCGGAAAAACTACGCTGAAGCCATCAACAGATTTAAAGAGACCTTGGCCGCAGAATCTACTGAAGTTCCAACAGAGGACCTTTACTTTAATCTGGCAACGAGTTATATCAACCTTGAGGATTTCAGCAGTGCTCGGTCTTACCTCGATCTAATGGAGCAATCATCGGCTCCTGTGCAATTTCATCAGGGGGTATGCGATCTTGGCGAAGGCCTGGTTGAACCGGCCTTGGGAAAATTCAGGGAAGCGCTTAATCTCGGTCCCGCTCCGGAGGATCTCTCAAGAGTAAGGTTTTATATTGGTAACTGTCTCAAAGAGCTGTGTCACTACGATGAGGCTATAGCAGAGTTGGGAAAGGCGGTTGAGGCAGACCCGCAGGATTACATGAACTACAACCTTCTCGGCTTCTGTTTTTATCAGATGAAGGAGCATGAGAAGGCTATCGAGTCATTTAATAAAGCTATTGAGATCAATCCCGGTTCAGCTATCGACTATGCCAGTATTGGTTCTAACCTGCGCGAACTCGGCCGGTTTGAAGATGCTATCGCCATGTATCATATGGCCCTTTCGCTGGATCCAACCCTTGGTTTTGCCATGGAGAATATCGCTAAGCTCACAGAGATACTTAAAGAGCAGTCTGCTGAAAAGGGGCAGTAACGGAGAGTTGCCGTGATCCATGCGCATTCCACACCAGGCAATCGCCGCAAAGATCGCAGAGGTCTTGTTTGAACATTGCCCATCTCCTAACTCGAGATGAACCAACCAGTGCTCACTTGCAAAAATCCCTATAATTACTCCGTTCCCTCCTTCGACAAGCTCAGGCCGACCGGGTGCAATCTCTAGTGAATAATGGACCGTTCGTGCTGAGCCCAGTCGAAGTACGAACATGCATAATAACAACCATCTGTGCAACCGAGCACCAATTAACCAACAAACCGATTAACCAACCGCCTCCATGCCCTCATCCAGATACTTCTTCGCGAGGTCAATGTAGACCTGCTTACCCCAGCTCCACATCTCATTGTCTTTATCGTTCACTGGCCGTACCACTCTCGCAGGATTTCCGGCGGCAACTTTCCCGGCGGGCACTGTCTGATTCATCCTGACGACGCTTCCCTCGGCAATGATGGTTCCCGCCCCAACCTCAGACCAGATACTCACTACTGCTCCCATGCCAATGACGGCAAGGTCGCCGATATGCTTCCCGTGGAGAATGGCCCCATGCCCTATCGTTACCTTCTTGCCGATTCGATTAGTTTCGGTTGGCGGTGCGTGTATGATGACTCCCTCTTCCACCGCCGTGCCGTCGCCGATCTCGATGGTTCCGTAGTCGCCCCTCAGGATAGCGCCATGCCCGATGTAGCAGTTATCGCCTATGCGTACATCTCCGATGACTTGCGCCAGTTCACTGACGTAAGTATCTTTCCCAATTATTGGCTGTTGTCCATCGAATTTATAGAGCATTAAAATACCTTCCTACTCCGGCATAAATGCTTTCCCCTGCCATACGAGCCGGATCGTGAGGCAAGCAATGATAATCCACACGAAGAGCAAAAGGAAATTCACAATGTAAAGATTATACCAAAAAGCCGGGAAATCCATGATGCTCCCTATTGATCCTGCTGAAATGGCAAATGCTCCCAGTGGGAACGTGTAGGCCCACCAGGCAAAGACGAAGGGATGCCCCATTGTCTTGAGATAATAAAAAAACAGAATAGCCGTCAGAATAAACCACCAGACCGAGAACCCCCACATTGCTAGTGCGAATAATTTGATTACCGGCAATACCTGGGCGGAGTCCAACCCAAAACTGACCCCGTTGATGGCAGGAACCAGTTTAACCAGAGCTACCGTCATGATCGCTGTTGGGGCTATTCCAATCATGAAGGTTGGGGCTACCCTTGGAAGCGGCAAATTACCGTAGGCATAACGGTGGTATACAATGGAACCGACAAAGAGGAAGAGGAAGAAGCCTATGCCCCATGCCGCCATGGAAACTACAAAAACAGCATCTCCCATGAATGTCCCCGAATAGTAACGGGCAATCAAGATGAATCCCAGTACCGGGATTATGAGATGGGAAACGGGCGGAATATACCAGGCATAGACGCCATGTCCCAGTTCGACAGTCCTGCTTCTGTACATGACTGTTACCAGAATGAACCCGAAGATGAATATCCCGATTGTCCCGGCAATGAACAGGGTGAGAATAGGGACACGCAAGCTGGAAACTGACCACATGGTCGGGCCTATTTTGGCAAGCGCAATGCCTATGACTATCAAGCTGATAGGCATGGTCGGAAAGAATTGCCCCTTGATGAGATGGTTGAGGTCTTGCTTGACTTCCGCAGGGTATTTGAAGAATCTGATAGTCCATGGCGCTATGTAAAGCGCAAACATGGTAATTGTCAGGAAAAGAAAGATTTGAGAAACTACTTCCAGGGGTCTGTTCGAGTCCCATCGCTCTGAAACCAGGGCTAGGGATATTGCCAGCGCGCCTGTGCCCATGACCGTTCCAAACCACTGGGGCCCGAAATACCTGATCGCGTTTGCCATCATTTATCTCCTTAAGCCGAATAAACAAAGGGGGGTATGCAGTTAACTCAACCACCCACTACATATTGTGTTGAGCCCCTATAATTTTCTGGCGTGGTACGGGAACACAATCTACTGCTTGCTGCATCAAACTGTAGAAAAGTAAACCACGAGCTTTGGATGTACGCCGATTAAATCTGAATGTAAATTCATCGAGATAGTAGCTAAGATGAGATGGGCGGATTGCGCCCTGATGGATTCCAAGCCACCAGCGATCTAATAGAGATGCAACGCGATGAACATGAGGCATGACAACATGAGCAGGATCACCACTTGCAGAGACATTTGTAGCAATATGACCGTACCCCAAGGCTTCAATGCCTTTATATCCAGTCCATCCATCGGTCCTGACTTCTGCTTTCTTTTGCACAGTATTCAAAATGAATCCTTGAAGGCTTGCTGCCGATGCATCTGGAATGACGGACATACGTATTCTGCCTGTTCTTTGCCCTCTAACTTCTGCTGCAATAGCTACTATCACCTTTTGTTCAGCGCCCCGACCTCGGATTTTGTTTCCAACACCACCAACATAGGTTTCATCAACTTCAACTGCTCCTATCAACTGATCTCTTCCCTGGCGTACCATTGCACAACGCAGTTTATGAAGCCAAATCCAAGCAGTATTATAACTGCCAAGACCAAGAACTCTTTGCAATCCAAGAGCACTGACTCCATGTTTCTGACTCGTCACAAACCACATAGCAAGAAACCATATTCGGAGTGGCTTATGAGTTCTATGAAACAAAGTCCCCGCAGTAACGGAAGTTTGCCATTTACATTCTCTACAGAGAAAGAGGCCTCGCTTTGTCAAAGATGGTTTATCCGTACGAAATCCACACTTGGGACAACTGAAACCTTCCGGCCATCTGAGTTTCGCAATATAGGCAAGGCAACTGCTTTCGTTATAAAACCATTCATCAAACTCATGGAATGTTCCAGGATAATCAATACCGGAAACAGGGTGACCTTGCTCATCCATGCCCATATACTACATCTTGTGGTCGGTTGAGTAAAGTGCATACCCCCCTTCATTAATTATGGCCGTACCCACCGCCATTCTGACGGTGGTGATACTCGATTTTATCAAAGGTTAAGAGAAATGAAGAGCGCAATCACCGAACGATCCGTAATGAAACGTCTCCCGAAGACATGGCTTTTTCTTGCGGCTGTGTTGTTAGGCTATGCCGTACTTTTCATAATCGATTCGGATCAAGCCTCGGCAGCCATCAAAAGCAGCGGCCACGTTTTCCGTAATATAGCCTGGCCGATGGGCCTGGTGTTCTTTGCCATGCTGGCGATTAACATTTTCGTAAAACCCGCGCAGATTGTCCGTTTTCTGGGTAAAAATGCTGGTCTAAAAGGCATGTTCATTGCGACTCTGGCGGGGATCATCTCCGTAGGCCCGATTTATGCCTGGTATCCCCTGTTGAAAGACCTGCGCGAGAAGGGGGCCGGGAACTTTCCCATAACGTTATTTTTGTGCAACCGGGCGGTGAAGCCATTCCTCTTACCCATGATGGTCGCCATCTTCGGATGGGAATACGTGGTGATATTGACAATCCTAACCGTCATGGCATCATTTATCATCGCTTATCTGTTGAGCTTTGTGGTGAAGGAAGAACCAAATGCAAAAGCTGGTTAAAAACTGGCTGGAATTGAAATCACAGAGAACCCAGCGAATAATGCCTGGTTTTATGGTTCTTCTCATTCGTAAAATGTTCAATTCCTCAGATCATCTACCATTTTTCTGATCCATTTAGATATTCCATTTCGTTTAGGAATTTAAACTTCATTAATGATATATGTTTTTGATTAAGGTGTTGACTTTTTTGGTTGTCGATGATAGCATGATAATGGACATATGTCCATAACTAAGGATTGAAACTATGCCTAGACCAATCAAGTGGAGAAAAGTAGGGTTTATTCCGGAAGCGAATTATTTCAAGCCGGCGGGGATACCGATGCGTGATCTTGAGGAGGTTTCCCTTTCCATCGAGGAACTGGAGGCGGTCCGCCTCAAGGACCAAGAGGGATTACAGCAGGAGGAATGCGCTCAGAGGATGGGCATTTCCCGTCCCACTTTTCACCGGGTGCTGGGCTCAGCCCGGAGCAAGCTAGCTGATGCGCTTACCAATGGGAAGGCTATCCGGATCGAGGGCGGTGATTTCGAGATTGACCGGCGCCGGTTTCGATGTGGATGGGATGAAGATGAACTGGAATCACCCGTTGGCGAAATACCCGATGAAGAGATTCGGGTGTGTTTTATGTGCCGCGGATCCGGCGCAGGCGGGCAACGCTGCCGGCGAGGTCATGGTCATGGTTGGTAAAGGGCATAGGTTGGTGATGACGATCTTGCCCATGAGAAATACCTTAATACGGAGGTAAAAGATGCCGGGATTTGATGAAACAGGGCCGTGGGGCAGGGGCCCCATGACAGGTGGAGGAAGAGGATTTTGTAGCACCCGAAGTGCAGGTAGGGGTGGCGGACAAGGTTTTGGGAGAGGCATGGGAAGAGGCTTCGGACAAGGCCGAGGCCGAGGTTTTGGGCCAGGCCGTGGGTTCGGATGGCGTGCCTGGGGGCCAGCCTATTACGATGCACCGTATGGGGCATCGGCATCGGCAGGGAATCCGTATGCGCCCCCGATGAACCGGGATCAGGAGGTTGATTTCCTGCAAAATCAGGCACAAGCTATTAAAGAGGAGTTGGAGGATATCGAGGCCAGGCTTAGCGAAATCCAGCAGAAAGAATCTTAGTGGCGATTTCACATAGCGTATGAAAGTGAGATCGCTGAAGCAACGGGTGGGTTGACCGATTTCGACCAGTCCACCCCAAAGAGGTCTGTTTATGATAAGGGCCTCAAAATGGGAGAGATGTAGATTTTGCTCTCCTTGAAGAGATATGGTGTGGTCGTATTCGGGAAATTAAAAAGAAAGGGAGGGATAGAATGAAAATTGTAGTCTCAGCAACAGGGCCAGATCTTGATGCGGAAGTGGACCCCAGATTTGGCAGATGTCAATATCTGATATTCGTAGAAACGGACACGATGGATTTTGAAGCGCAGGATAATGCGGCAAGTGGCGCTGGTGGAGGGGCCGGGATAGCCACCGGCCAGACAGTGGTTAACAAAGAGGCGCAGGCGGTTCTCACCGGTAACATTGGGCCAAACGCACATAACGTCCTTTCTCAGGCGGGAATTCAGGTGATGACCGGTGTTTCCGGGAAGGTTCGGGAAGCGGTTGAAGCTTTCAAAAAAGGCGAGCTGAAAGAAGTTACCGGACCGACGGTTGAAGAACACGCCGGGATGAGATCGGCGCCACAGGCAAGCCCAGCCGAAGGGGATATCAAGAGCGAAATCGAGACCCTCAAGGGAAGGGCCAATACCATGAAACAACAGTTGGATAATCTCATGGCCCGCATTGAGGAACTGGAAAAGCGGGCAAAATAGCTCGCCAGTCTAATTTGGAGGTGTATCATGCCTAGAGGAGACGGAACAGGACCGTTTGGGCAAGGGGCTGGAACAGGTAAAGGTCAGGGTCGTGGCAGAGGAATGGGGGGAGGAGGAGGTCGTCCGGGAATGGGGCCCGGTGGGGATTGTGTATGCCCAGGCTGTGGGCAAAGGACCCCACATCAACCCGGAACTCCCTGCACCGAGGTAAAATGCTCTAATTGTGGTGCGGCAATGTTGAGAGGATAAAATGATAGTTTCGATCGCCAGTGGAAAAGGGGGCACCGGCAAGACTCTGGTAGCAACGAGTCTGGCGCTTGCCCTGGCCCCACAACATAAGGTGCAGCTTCTCGATTGCGACGTCGAGGAGCCCAACGATCATATTTTTATGAAGCCGGTTTTCGAGAAAAAGGAAGCGGCTACGATTCCGGTTCCCGTAATCGATGAACAGAAATGTACTCATTGCGGCAAGTGTTCGGAAGTGTGTGTCTACAACGCATTGGCTGTACTTAAAACAATGGTGATGACCTTTCACGAATTGTGCCATGGCTGCGGCGCTTGTACTTACTTATGCCCTGAGCAGGCAATTCGGGAAGAACCGAGAGAGATTGGCACCATTGAGGTGGGGCATGCCGGCGGTGTCGAATTCGTTCATGGGGTGCTGAATGTCGGGGAAGCGATGGCTCCGCCGGTTATCAGGCAGGTCAAACAGCACATCAACGGTAAAGGGATATCGATCATCGATGCCTCTCCCGGTACTTCCTGCCCGGTGGTGGAGGCCATCAAAGAAAGCGATTTTTGCTTGCTGGTTACCGATCCCACTCCTTTTGGTCTGCACGATTTGACGCTTGCCGCAGAAGTGGTGCGGCTTCTGGGAATTCCGTGCGGTGTGATCATCAATCGCAGCGGGGAGAACGATACTGCGACTGAAGAATATTGCCGTCAGGAAAGTATCCCGGTACTGATGAAGATTCCCCTGGACATGGAGATTGCCAAATTATATTCGGTGGGAACACCTCTGGTGGAGGGGAAGCCGGAATGGAAGGAACGCTTTGTGGAGCTTATGAGCAGCATCGAACAGGCGGTGAAATGATGGAGGAGACGATCACCCCTGAAGAAAGGATGATGCTGGAAGAAACCATCCAGGAAAAAATTGATGAACAGGGGTTCCGGTGGCGCAAAGTTTACTTTGGTGGCGGTTCTCACATGAAAAACTGGATGGATCAAATCAAGGAAGTTCATGGAGACGTAAACGTGGCGGTTGAAGAAGCGGATTCAACCGGGTTCCGGTGTTACGAAGAGGGTGGCGAGAAAATGTATCGAATTTGGGCGAGGCAAACATAATGAAAGAAGTCGTCATTTTAAGCGGAAAAGGTGGAACTGGCAAGACCAGTATTGTGGGTTGCTTTGCTTCTCTGGCTGAAAACAAGGTTCTCTGTGATTGTGATGTTGATGCGGCTGATCTTCATCTTCTGATTCAGCCCCGGAGCAAAGAAGAACACGAATTTCGCAGTGGGCAGACAGCTTCTATTGATGCGGAAAAATGTACCCAATGCGGGTTGTGCCAGGACATGTGCCGTTTCGATGCGATCAACGACTATATTGTCGATTCAGCATCGTGTGAGGGATGTGGTTTCTGTTCTCATATCTGTCCCGAAGAAGCGATCATCATGAATGAGAATCTGGCTGGCCACTGGTTTATTTCCAATACCAAACATGGGCCGATGGTGCACGCGCGTCTCGGGATCGCCGAAGAGAACTCCGGCAAGCTGGTGACCACCGTACGCAATCAAGCCCGGCAAATGGCCGAAGAACAGGGGCTCGAACTGGCCATCACCGATGGCCCACCGGGAATTGGCTGCCCGGTCATTACATCACTTTCTGGTGCAACTCTGGCATTGATTGTAACTGAACCAACACTATCAGGGATGCATGATATGGAAAGAGTGATCGGTGTCTGCGGACACTTCAAGGTTCCGGTACTGGTCTGTGTCAACAAATATGATATTAATGAAGAAAACACCCGGCAGATTGAGTCAATATGTGACGATTTGGGGATTAAAGTCATAGCTAAAATCCCCTTCGATAACATAGTCACCGAGGCCCTGATTCAGGGCCAGTCTGTTATAGAATATTCTGATGGTGAAGTTTCGCAAAAAATCAGGTCAATGTGGGAAACTGTTCTGAACGTTGTGGCTACTTGAATATCAGGAGAAGCGTAATGCCAATCTACGATTATAAATGTGGTGAATGTAGTTCGACTTCCGAAATATTGGTGCACGGGATGAATGGCCATGACGTGGATTGCCCCGAGTGTGGCAGCAGCGATATGGAGAGGCTGCTAACCACATCGTATTCATTCAGGATGGGATCGCAGGCGCCAGGCACAACCTGCTGCGGGCGAACGGAGCGTTGCGAAGCTCCGGCCGGTGGTGAGGGGAAAGCTTGTTGCGGCAGTGGATAATCAGTGGTTAGATAGTTGATGGTTTGCTGGTTGAAGAAGGAACTATTGAACTGCTCTGCCGCAAACAGACTATGAGAAAAAATTTCAGGAGGAATCAATGAAATATGCAATACCGGTAAGTGGAGGAGTACTTGATCCCCACTTCGGACACTGTCAGGAGTTTGCCTTCGTGGATGCGGATGAGGCAAAGAAGGAGATATTAAAAAAAGAGATCATCCCTTCCCCGGGACATGAGCCTGGCGTATTACCCGGATGGTGTGCGAAACAGGGAGCAAGGTTCGTCATTGCCGGTGGTATGGGTGGTCGGGCGGTTGACCTTTTCAAGCAGAACGGTATTGAGGTTATCTTGGGAGCACCTTCAGAATCCCCGGAAAAAGTTGTTCTGGATTATATTGATGGAGTTCTGGTAACCGGCGATAACGCATGTGATCACTAATAGCTTAGGAAAGAAACGGGATGGCCGAGGAATTTGATCAACTTCAGGTTGAGCTTCAGGAAATGGTCCTGGCCGAAGCTCGAAAGCTATATTCAGATATTGTTATCGAACATGCCATGAATCCCCGAAATGTGGGGGAAATGCTTGATGCCGATGGGTATGGCCATGCGCTCGGTTCGTGTGGGGATGACATGGAATTATGGTTGCGCGTCAAGAATGGCAATATCTCCGAGG
>JABMQN010000216.1 GCA_013203045.1 Chloroflexota bacterium | reverse complement strand
TCCCAATTCTTCAAATCCGACTTCAGCCCAGGCATGTGCCTGACGCTCATAGACGACTTGTTCACCTTCGCCAGACTTAACGAAATATCCTGCAGCTAACCGCGATGGGATATCTGACGCTCGAGCCAGTATCACAAAAGCAGATGAAAAATTACCACAGATACCCTCTTTGGATTCAAACAAAAACCAATCATTTGGCTCCCAATCCGATGGCGCAGGCGAGAAGCCCAGCTCATAATTATAGTTTAGCTTTAGAAAAACCTCTATTGCCCTCGCCTTTTCATATGAAGTATCATATCCTTCGGTGATTTGCAGGGAGAGCTCTTTTACTCTATCTGATATGTTATTCGGCAGTTTCAAGTACTGATCATCATCAATTGTCATCGCTATATTCAGGACATCCCTATCGTACGCCGTGTATGTTTGCCCCTGAGCAGTCGGATGAAGCGGGAGTGCTTCCCTGCTTAAGTGGATATCCAAATCCTGTCCATCACTTTCAGATTTCTGCAACTGCCAGTCTTTCCCATCGTAAACGATCCCAATAGCCCCTCTTAAATACTTTGCTTCAGGAGCACTTTCTACCATAAACAATGGCGCATCTGATGGAGGTGGGACCTCTCCCAGTGAAAGAGTCGCCCTCTGCCCCGAATTTTGAAGTTCGGCAACCTGCATTCCAATGGCAGCGCCAGACATCAATATGGTCAAGCAAAGAAGTATGGTAGTCAGCCACCCAACAATATCTTTGCGCGGCGACGCAAAACCAGTTTCCTCAACTTTGTGATCAATTCCGTCAACGTGGATTTGTCCGAATGCAAACTCTCTCATGGTAACTTTTTGGGTTTGAGGGAAAACCCTACCTTCAATTGAAGGTTACCACTCAAAAGTAAAACGGCCGGTTACAGAAAGTTACGGCACAGTTAATAGACGGTAAATATTCGGTCAATATTTGATCTGCATGCCCAACAAATTAGGGATGAATCGTCAAACCAATAGATATGCGATATACTTGGGTCCGAAAGGATTGAGAAATGGAATTCGTCAAGCTTATTAAAAAGACGGAACTCCTGAGCCCGCCAGATTTCAAACCAGAAATCCAGGAGATCGAATACCGTCGTGATCCGCTTACCGGCTCAACCTGTGTCATTAATATCAAACGGGCCGAAAGGGCCAAACAGGCCCAGAGGATTGCCGATGTATCAAGTGAGGTCATAAAAGAAACAAAAAAGGGGTGCATTTTCTGCCCTGAGCAAATCAGAGAGGAGACCTCCAAGTTCACGTCAAACATCCATCCGGAAGGCAGAATCGAAAGGGGAGAATGTATAGTATTCCCAAACCTGTTCCCATTTGCTGAGCATCATGCAGTGGCAACTTTCAACAACGCACATTTTTTGGACCTCAACCAGTTCAACTCGCAGATGATTGTGGACAATATGCTAGCGTGCCAGGAGTGGATGTTTGCGGTTCACAATAGCAACAGCGAAGCACTGTACCCGATATACATGTGGAACCATATGCCACCATCCGGTGCAAGCATAGTTCACCCGCATGTCCAAGCATTGGTGCGAGAAGCGCCGACTGCCGCTCAGGAACGACTCCTTTCCAAAAGCAAGGAATACTTTGAAAGCAGGGGGCAAAATTATTGGGAGGAACTCATCGAAACTGAAAAAGAAATCAGTGAGCGATTCATCTCAGAGAACGATTCGCTAGCTGTAATTGCGAGCTATGCCCCCAGGGGATTTCGGGAGATTCAATTCATTTTTCAAGAGGCCAGCAGCTTCACGGATTTGAATACAAAGCAAATTAGTGATTTTTCTGCAGCAATCAAAAAGGTGTTACAGGGCTACAAGAAAATGGGAGTGGGGAGTTTCAATCTGATCACCTTTTCCGGGCCGATTGGGAAAAAACTGGATTACTACTCACTGAACGCCAAGATCATTTCCAGGCCATTTCCTCAAGGTGTCTATACGAATGATACGGGCACATTCGAGAGGTTGCAGGACGAATGGGTCATCGAATTTCTACCGGAGGATGTGGCGGAAAAGATGCGGGAATCACTGAGCACATAATCAAAACCTATCAATCCTTCTGAAAGGGCCTGAAAAGAGCTGGCATATGTTCTGCAAAATACCTTTCAGTTGCATCATCCCCGGATAGCGTTCTTTTCAGTTGATACACAAATCTATCAGTGACGACAATATCACATCTCATCTCACCACCACCCTCAAGATAGGTGTGAACAGCATAGGCTGGAACTTGTCCATTTGGAAACACATAGAAACAACTTTCGCTTTTATCTGTCGCGAACTCGGTGGCTAAATCTCCAGCCAATTCTTTAGCAGGATAATTACACGGTATACGCTCTTCAGACTCAATGGTTAAGGAGCATTGAGGATATCTCGCAGATCTCACTCTAACATTTGATGGGGCTGTGTCTTCAATTGCTAAGGTCTCCTCTGTCCCATCATCCCAGATGAACTCGATATCGACCCGATACATGAATCTCTCATTGATGTACGCCCCGTTTTCTTTACTGGCAGTAACCTTCTGAAGGTCCTCAAGCGCAGATTGGTTTCTTCCCAGTATACCCAGAAAATCAATCCCTTCCAATTTGGCTTGATCAGAGCTCTCAGGATTGAGCCGACTCGCCTCATGATAAGCCTCAAGTGATTCTTCAGTCCGGCCCAACTTTGTCAGAATTACCCCTTTATTGTACCAACCGTCGCTATCTTCCGGATGGATACTCACCACATTCTCAAAGGCATCGAAAGCCTCTTCAAGCCTCCCCAGTCGATTGAGGATTTTGCCCTTCTCATACCAGGCGTTGGCACATTCCTGATCAAGGTGTATGGCCCTATCCAAAACATCCACCGCCTCCGTCCAGTCACGCTGTTTAACGAGTTGTTGCGCCCTGTCCAGTATCCGTTCAAGTTCGTTATTACTCATAAGCACATCTCATTCCTACAGAACTACTTCCTCAAGTCCGAGTTCTCTCAGTTTACCCCTCGTAGGCATTCCAGTTTTGCTATCCCATCCCCGTAGCTCGTAGTATTCATCTTTTAATCGTTCGAAATCCTCAGATTTCAGCATAGCACCTTTTCGTGAAACTGGTTCGCCATCTTCTCTCATAACCAATAACTTACGGTTCAAATGTGGCTCACCTTCCAACGGAGTGGTATAGAAGAAATTCAGAAGTTTATCCGTTTCTCTCCCTCCACAACCTTCTCTTGCCAAGATCGCCCGTTGCAGATTGAATATCCTCTCTCCTATTCTATTCAATTCCGTCTCATCCATTTCCCTGCCAGTGACTGCTGAGAAAATCTGGCTTTCCAGCGAAGTATCGCCCAGATGATCTGAGGAATGGCGAACCCAGGTTATGGGCCAGGTATAATCACACAGGATCAAACTCTCTTCAACATAGGCACGGTCCTGTATTGTCCTGGCAGCAAGAGCAACTCCTTCATATGTGGTGAAGTCGGCGGCTTCCTCGCTTCCCCAGAATTGCCGGGCGATGTTTCGCAACACTTCACTTGAGATAAACGAACCTTCTCGTTTCTTCGTCCAACTTGCCCAGAAAACCATCGGCCAGCTCACTTCATGCAGTTGACGAATCGGTTTCCGAGGTTCAGTGGCATATAGTAAGGCAGCGATATTGTACAACCTGGGATCATAGACTCTATCCTCATCGGCTTTGGTGGCAACCAAATCACCGATCAATTCCTTCGATCCGTTCCCAACAAACTCAGCTGCTTTGGTTATACCGCGAGCAAGCGTATCACCAAAACCCTCTCGAAACGATATCTTCTTGACCAGCGATTCTATGAATTCATAGCTTCCCGTTTTTGATATCGGTATACCCGTTTTTTCGTCCGTGAGGATTCCTGTTTCATGACACCGTGAAAGCCATTTAATCATTGGTTCAATAACATTGGTGTTGAGTCCATATTCATTGCAAAGTCTGCCGGCATGAAACATCACTTCATCCCATTTACCATGGTATTTCATCGCTGAATCAATGTAGAATACACCTGATTGGCAAAAGAACTTGCCTTGTTCACCAGTAGTCGCTTTATACATGCTCCTTGAGCAGCCGGCGACACAACCATAACAAGCTCGAAGTTTTGCTTCTCCCGGCAACCCCGTTGGATAAATACTCCACGTATTCTTTCGCAACTCAAATGCACGATCAGCAAGTTCTTTGAGTTTCTCAGGATTCGCGGCTGTTGGTCTGCTGTTTCCTGAAACCACAATGGCCTTCAGGTTTTTGGATCCCATCACAGCCCCGAATCCACCAGAAGCGCTGGCATCATCATCGCCAAGCAGAGTTGCAAATCGAACCAGATTCTCCCCCGCTGGTCCAATAGCAACTACTCGCGCGTCTTTTCCCAACTTTTGTTTCAGTATGTCCCGCGTTTCAATCGTTGTCTTCCCCCAGAGTGGTGAAGCATCTTTTATCTCAACTTGTCCATCGTGCAAATACAGATACACGGGCTTGTCTGATTTACCGGTGACAGCGATTCCATCGAATCCAGCGAATTTCAACCATGCACCCCAGCTACCACCCCCATTAGCATACGAGAACGATTCGAGATCAGATGTGGGTGACTTGCCACAGACCTGCCATCGTGATCCGGCAAGTCTCGGAAATCCAGCCAAGGGACCGGTGATGAAAATCAGATAGTTGTCTGAATCGAATGCTTTGGTCTGCGGGGAGACTTCGTCCCAGTAGAACTTTGCGGCAATCCCTCTTCCTCCAATAAAACGATCAGTATAATCGGCTATTGGAAGTGCGCCTATTTCACCCTCTGAGAGGTCCACCTTGGCAATCTTTCCGGCATAACCAAACTCACTCATATCTTTTAAGCCTCAGGCTCAAGGCGCTTCTCAATATCCTCAACCACAATTCTGGCCGTTACCGCGCAACCGGATGTCCCACTCGGCCATCCACGCGGTCCCACGCCATCTCCAACATTATAGAGGTTTTCCACAGGGGTTTTCTGCGATAGAGGAGTGTAACCTACATATGGTGAATTCCGGGTGGTTGGCCACTCACCCCAATAGCAACCCACATGAAGAACCTCACCATGTTCTTCAAAACCTGGGACATTATCTTTCAGGTCCTGAATATGCAAGTCTATTTCTTCCTGCAGATTCCATGAACCAAATTGAGAATGGGGACCTGAGATTGAGTGGTGCATGTGTTTTCCGGATGGGGCCAACTCCGGACAAACCAATGTGGGATTGATACAATTCAAAACTCTTCGCGTCCCAAGGAACGATACCTGCGTTTCGAAGAACGGTCTATCGCTAATTGTCGTCACCCACATTTGAAGAGTCGGCCTCATACTATCGACTTCCCTCAAATGCCCCTCATCAAAGTTATCTTTCCCAGTCAGCGCCACTGTGGCCTTCGGACCGACATTACTGATCACCACCTTAGCAGCTATTTCCAACTCACCTTGTGAGCCTTCGATAACAGCTCCTGCTGCCATCCCATCGGATACTTTGATCTGTCTGACTCGGCATCCTGCCCTAACATCACCGTTTTTCGATTTGATTACCTTCGCCAGAGATTCCATCAAAGCAATATTGCCTTTGGGAGCAAAGTGTACCTGTCCGTACGAACGTATCATTAATTTGCGAATCAGGAAAAAGTCCTTGGCCGAGGTTTCATGATCTTCAGTGATAGCATACATCGCGCAGAGATTGTTAAAGAACCCCAACAGATTCTCATTCGTAGTGTGTTGAAGAAGCCAGTCCTTCAAGGAAATCTCGTTTGAAGGGCCTTCCCATTTGTCCGCCCGTCTCATCGCGCTCAGTACGCGATCGATTTCGGCATCGTCCTCGCACAATTGGGATAGCACAGCTCGAAACCCACCTTTGTCCGGAACATTGAGTTCCTTCCCATTTATGAGATATCGTCCTTGTGGGCTGGGACAGGCATCATACTCTGCTCCAACCTCTTCGAAAACCTCTCTAAACGGGCCTCCGCTGGGGACACCGAGTACACCGGTAGGAATCTTAAATCCTTTGTAATCGACAGTCGAACACCTGCCCCCAATCAGTGGCAGCTTCTCAGCAACCAGCACTTTATAACCCTTATTTGCCAGCAAGGCCGCAGAACACATCCCCCCTATTCCCGAACCAATAACCAAGACATCATATTTCTCTTTCCTCACTTATCTTCTCCCACATACCGCCATCGCCAAAAACAAACCGCAACTCTGGCGCGAATTACGCAACAATTCTATTACCCTATGATCGCAAGGTCAATCAAATACATTTGATATAATAAATTGAAACAGGAGTTTTCAAAATGCCAAAGATGTTTTTCCGGCGATTGGAAGTCAGACCTTTCGGAACCAACTGCTATCTCGTCGGTTCGGAGCAAACCCATGACGGGATGGTTATCGATCCGGCAGGCGATGCCATGAGAATCATGAACAACATTAACGAACTTGGTCTCAGGATACAAATGGTAGTAGCCACGCATACGCATCCGGATCATCTCGGGGCAACCCGATTCATAGTTGAATCAACCAAGGCGCCTTTCGCTGTTCATGAATCCGAAGCGAACAATGTGGAACGCTCTGACTACAGTCAACTAGCAGGGCTTGATCCGACCATCAAATTGCCACCTTCATGCGACAGACTTCTCCATGATGGCGACTCAATTGAAATTGGCGATCTGAAGTTTCAAGTTTTACATACTCCGGGTCACAGTCCGGGAGGCATCTGCATCGAGGGATTTGGCGTGGTATTTAGTGGGGATGCGTTGTTTAATATGGGTATCGGGCGCACCGATGGTCCCGGTTGTAGCCATGAGCTACTGATTTCCAGCATTAAAAATAAGCTTCTAAGTCTACCGGATAAAACGGTAGTGCTACCGGGGCATGGTCCTAAAACAACCATCGGTTACGAAAGAAAAAACAATCCCTTTCTCAAATGAAGTATCCGAAATTAGAAAGGCCGCAACAACTTTGGCGGTTCACTAATTTCAGGTAATCCCTCGCACTTATTATGTAATATCCCTTGGCGAAGTCTTCGGAGATATCACCAAACTCGAAACAGTAAAGATGGCTTGTCTTCAAGGAATCGTTTTAACTGCGGCAAATCGGGGTTCATGCAAGGGGATAAGAATATCAGCCATATCCCTGACTTTGAGCATGATGTCATAAGCTTCGTAGGGATTGACCACTGTCCCGGGAGGAATAACTTCCATATCTAACCCGCGTATCTCAGCAGGCAGATGAAAGTTTTCATCAATCACGCAAAACCCGGTGATCGCTGCGATTCCGGAAGAAGTCTCAATAAGCACGGTCAACCCGCCTTCCGTATGGGCCGGCGTAGGCACAACCCGTATTCCAGGCACGATTTCCTGTTCTTGTGTCAGTGTTTCTATTTGCCCATTGGCCTCTACATCTTCGATGAATTCGTCGAAATAGCGGAAATCCAACGGATGGGGATCATGGGCTCTTTCCAGTTCCTTTTCATGACAATAGAATTTTGCATTGGTACATTTGGAATCGTTTTCGCAATGGTCAGTGTGCAAGTGAGTGTGGATAACCAGATCGATGTTTTCTGGTTTTAGCCCGAATTGGGCTAAGCCTTCTTCAAACGTATATATCTTTCCACCAATGGCTTGTTCTCTTTCTTCGGACTGGAGCGGTTGCATTTCACCGGTATCTACCAGGATATTTTTATCGCCGCCTTCGATGTACCAGGTGTAAATAGGAATGACATAAGGCGTTCCATAACCGCTTTGATAAGTCATCATACTTTTATCAAAGTGTTTTGTGCCATTGACTATAGGATGGATGGTATATTGCATAAATTCTCCTTCTCTTTGCCAAGCATAACCGCTACACGTATTTCAACAAATCACTAAAGCTAACCTGGAATTTCATGGTTGCTGTAAGTTTCCTATCACTTATCACTGATCCAGCTTTATCAAAGTGCCTCCGCCGATATATCGAACATCCGGGTAGCCCTGCTGATTCAAAATTCGCACCGCTTCACAGGAACGGATTCCCTTAGTGCAAACACAGACAATCGGCCCATCTTTAGGCACTTGGTTCCAAGTATCCCGGAACGTCTCAAAAGGCAATTTCAGGATATTATCTTCGACTAGCGGTCTGTCTGTTGACTCATGCTCTCGCCGCAAATCAACAATCAGTCTGTCACTAATATCACTATTTGGGGGAAGCGCCTCTACACCCTCCAGCAATGAGTCCCTGGCGATGCAGCCGATGATGTTGAGCAGTTCCAGCGCGGGCGCATAGGGCGGCGCATAGGCAAATTCGAGGTCCAGCAGGTCCTCAAGTTTACCCTCACACTTGAGAAGAGCAGCAAAGACGTCTATCCGTTTGACCACTTCCCCTTTACTGTAACCCTGCAGCCCGAGCAGCCGGGTTGTGCTTTTATCGTAAACCAGTTTTAAGTGAAGGTTTTCCGAGTCGGGGTAGTAATCGGCGATATGGGTGTAACTGCCCCAGGCCACACCAACATTGAAACCGGCTTCTCCCGCAGCTTTTTCCGTAAGTCCGGTGGCGGCCACATTGAAATCGAAAACCTTTACCGCCGCGCTCCCGATCACCGGGCCGAATCGTTCATCCCCCCCACCAAGATTCGACCCGATCACTCGCCCCTCGCGATTGGCCAGCGAGCCAAGTGGAAGTTGAATTGGCTGCCCGGTGAGCAAATGTTTAAGTTCAACACAATCACCGGCGGCGAAGATATCGGGGTCGCTGGTGGCCATCTTTTCATCCACCACAATTCCACCACCCTTGCCGATCTCCAATCCGCAATCGGCAGCGATCTTACTGTTCGGCCTCACCCCGACGGCGATCACGACATGGTCCACCTTAAACTCGCCTTTCGGCGTTTTAATCACCAGCCCGTCTTCCGTTTCGGCGATCCCATCCAGAGGACAATCCACATACACCTCCACCCCTTCGCTTCGAAAATGGTTTTCAACCGGCCGGGCCATTTCAGGATCGAGGATGGCTGGCAGGATATTCGGGGCCGCATCGATCAGGACAGTTTCAGCACCCCACATGGCACTGGCCGCTTCAGCCAGTTCACACCCGATTGGTCCGGCGCCCACCAGACCAATTCTCCCGATCTCTCCCTTCTGGAAGGCCTGCTGCATGGCAAGCGCATCCTCAAATGTTTTGAACGTGGAAACGCGCGGGTTATCCGTGGGAACCCCGGGGATCATGATGGGACTAGCCCCGGTGGCCAGCACCAGTTTATCGTAAGGGTACTGCGAGGTTTCGCCGGTGACCAGCGATTTGCATGTAAGCGTTTTGGATTCCCTGTCAATCTTCTCCGCCACGGTCTGGATAACTACATTTAATCCTTTCGCGGAACGGAAGAACTCGGGATCGCGTATGACGCCGTAGGTTGTCTTCCTGAGTTCGTCGATATTTTCGATATCCCCGGAAACGACGTAGGGCATGCCGCAAGCGCCATATGAAATATAGACGCCCTGATCGATAACCTTGATATCCGCATCCGGCATAAGCCGTTTGGCCCTGGCCCCTGCTCTGAGTCCGGCGGCGTTGGCTCCCACTATGACTATCTTTATACTTTCATGATGACTCACTAATCTTCCTCCTTTGAAATGATGGCAATATTTTTACACAAATACATCGTAATTATATCAGATACCAGTTACGCTTGCTGAAGGGAGCAGCAAAAAAACGTGTGTTCATACAAAAAAACGAGGTCAACCACCATGGGTCATCCTCGTTTTCGTATTGTATTCCTGAAGAGATATCTTCTATTTAGTAACAGTCATCGCATTTGAGTTATCTTCAGACTCGACCGAAGATTGGGAGTTGTCCACCGTTCCACTGCCGGGCTCCGCCTCTGTGCTACTATAAGAATCTTCCGCTTCTCCCTGAGTCCGCACTCGCAAAAACACATATCGATAAGGCCCTTTTCCTCTTGCACCTGACAAACCCCTATAATGTTCGCCCAATGGGCGTTCGCTGACTGATTTACCCTGTGCACATATTATATAACGATCCGGAATCGAAAAAGATAGTTCTGAATTCACCACGTATGTTAGAATAGACCAATGACCAAGCCGATTATCGCCGTCGTTGGCCGTCCGAACGTGGGTAAATCGACCCTCTTCAATCGATTAGCCGGCAGGCGGGTAGCTATTGTCGAAGATTTACCCGGAACCACTCGGGACCGGGTTTATTCTGACATCGTCTGGAAAGATCAGGGATTCACCCTGGTTGATACCGGTGGATTGGAACTGAGCCCTGAATCGAGTATTAGCGAAAAAATCAAAGATCAGGTCGAGGTCGCCGTCGAAGAAGCCGATGCCATTATCATGCTGGTCGACGTCAAGGATGGGCTTACCATTCCTGATCAGGAAATCGCAGAGACGTTACGACGTTCCCAAAAACCAGTGGTTTTGGCGGTAAACAAATGCGATAACGAGGAACGCGTAAATCAGGCATTCGACTTTTTCCAAATGCCACTGGAGGAGCCAGTTGTCATCAGCGCCTACCACGGTATCGGTGTGAGCGACCTTATGGATAGAGTGGTCGCCAATATGCCCGCGGCCCCTCCTGCTGAGCACGAAGCGGACATACTTAAGATAGCCATCATGGGACGGCCCAACGCGGGGAAATCGATGCTGCTGAACTCACTTTTGGGACAGGAGCGGGTGATTGTAAGTGATGTGCCGGGGACAACTCGCGATTCGATTGATACCATCGTCGAACGTGACGATAGAAGGGCTCTCCTCATAGATACGGCAGGAATTCGACGGCGGGGCAAGATAAACAGGGGAATAGAAAAATACAGTGTATTGAGGGCCCTGCGCGCTATCGACCGATCAGACGTTTGCCTCCTGATGCTCGATGCAGCCGATATGGTTACAGCTCAGGATGCTCATATCGCCGGATACATTCGGGATGCGTATAAGGGAATCTTGATCGTGGTCAATAAATGGGATCTGGCTGATGAACTGGGCCTGAGAAAAAGAGACTGTAATCTGGAAATAGAGAAAAACCTGCGGTTCTTACACTATGCCCCAGTGGTATTTATATCAGCAAAGACCGGATTGGGTATTGACCAGATATTGCGTAAATCCTTTGAGATTCACGGGTCGAGGATGAAACGTATTGAACATGCTGAACTCAAAGAGGCAATAACTAATGCTGTTGAGAGCCATCCCCCAATGACAAAGCGGCATTTCAAGATTAAAGACGTGATCCAGCCGGATGTCCTGCCACCAACATTCATCTTTGCAGTCAGCAATCCTACTCTGGTTCATTTCACTTATAGACGCTACCTGGAAAACAGCCTCCGCAATAACTTTGGCCTGGTTGGGACTCCACTAAAACTGCTTTTCAATAAACGATTACCGAAAAAACTGAAGTCTGATACTTAATAGGGAGTTTACTTACCACGAAGACCACGAAGGAAACGAAGTGAAATTTGATGAATTTGAGAGAATGATAAAGAGAGGTATAAGAAGGTTCGTTCTTTGAATTGTTCCTTTGTGATCTTCGTGAACTTCGTGGTGATAATTATAAAACGTTTGTCGTTAGTCTTATTAGTTCCAATTCATCCGAGATAGCGTAACAATGAAATGATCCTCGATATTGTGATAGTTGTCCTAATCGGATACCTTTTAGGATCGATCCCCTTTGGCCTCATCATTGGGAAGCTGGTGCGCGGTATTGATATTCGCGAATACGGCAGCGGGAATATCGGATTTACGAACGTACTACGCAATGTCGGGGTAAAAGCTGGCGCTGTCACTCTTGTTTGTGATATCGGGAAAGGGGCTATCCCAGCATTACTCGCTATCATCATTGTTGGAGATAGCACCGCAGAGATAGGATCCATTACAATCGATGACCAGGGAGCACAAGTCATAGCGGCTATAGCTGCGGTGATCGGCCATAATTGGTCGATTTACCTCAGGTTTCGAGGCGGGAAAGGGGTCGATACCACTCTGGGCGGACTTATTGCCATGTCACCGTTAGTCGGTTTGGCCTGCCTGATAATTGGGGTGGCAATTATAGCAATTACCCGATATGTATCGGTTGGTTCGATGCTTGGGGGAATGATCGGCGTGGTGATCCTTACCCCTTTAGTCATAACGGACCACGAGCCAGTTGAATACCTCATCTATGCAGTAATTGTTGCCTTGTTAATTCTTGTTCGACATCGGGACAATATTCAAAACCTGCGTGCTGGTACCGAACGTAAAATAGGGCGGAAAGGGGAAAAACGATGACCAAAGTTGCTGTTGTTGGCACCACTGGCTGGGGAACCACATTAGGAACAAAACTGGCCGTCGCCGGGACGGAAGTGATCCTCTGGGCCAGGACCGAAGAGGAAGCAACCAAACTTAATACGGATCGTGAAAACATCGCACATCTCCCCTCAGTTCCATTCCCGGACAACCTGAGAGCCTCTTCATCCCCTGACGAAACCCTGGCAGCAGCGGACCTTACCATCCTGGCTGTGCCGGCCCAGACGATGAGGGATAACCTCCAAATCGTCGGAAAACACCTGCATGATTCCACCTTGCTTCTATCCATCAGTAAAGGAATTGAGATAGAAACCACCAAGCGCATGTCCGAGGTCATCAGCGAGGAATTGGGAAACAGCTTTGCTAGCCAGATCGCGATCCTTTCCGGCCCCAACTTTGCTAAAGAGGTAGTTCAGGATTTACCGACCACCACTGTGATCGCCTCAACCAACGCAGAAGTTGCCAGCAGGATACAGTATATCATTTCATCGCCGAACTTCCGGGCATACACAAACGAAGATGTTATTGGAGTAGAACTTGGTGGGTCGCTGAAAAACGTCATGGCGCTGGCCGTGGGCATGTCTGATGGTCTGGGTTTCGGCGATAACACCCGCGCAGCTCTAATCACCCGGGGACTGGCAGAGATGACCCGGCTTGGTATCGCTGCCGGGGCGCAACCCCTGACCTTCGCCGGACTCGCCGGGATGGGCGATCTGGTTGCCACGTGTACCAGCCAGTTGAGCCGCAATCGTTTCGTGGGACAGGAACTGGCAAAAGGTCGCCAACTGGAGGAGATACTTTCCTCCATGAGCGGTATTGCCGAGGGTGTAGATACAACCGTAGCTGCACTCCGGCTGGCAATGAAGCTGAAGGTAGAAATGCCTATCGCAGAGCAGGTCTACCGAGTCCTGTTCGAAGGCTTAACCGTGAAAGAAGCTGTCCCTGCCCTCATGGAGCGGGAACTCAAACACGAGCTGAACATAGAAGTGCCCGAATAGAGAAGCGGTACTCAAGTAAGGGCACGATGCATCGTGCCCTTACACATGGCCGGGATGTGATTATTTCTTATCTTGCATTAACATACGATTGCCCAATCGCCCCGTTACTTCGACTCCCATCGAATTCAGGTTTTATGGTAGAATACTCTCGTCATGCCTGAGAACATCCTTGTAGCTGTTGCATGGCCTTATGCAAATGGGCCACTGCATTTGGGGCATCTCGCCGGTGCTTACCTTCCCGCCGATATATTCGCCCGCTACCATCGTATGAAGGGCAACCAGGTGTTGATGGTCTCCGGGAGCGATATGCACGGCACACCTATCACCATCAGTGCTGAGAAGGAACAGATCAGCCCGGAGGAAGTTGCTAGCAGGAACCATCGGGGATTCCTTGAGTCATGGCAGAAGATGGGAATCTCTTTTGATCTGTTCACTTCCACTCATACCGAAAACCATACCCAAGTGGTTCACGATATGTTCCTCACCCTTATGAACAAAGGATATCTTTACAAAGACACCATGCCTTCGGCATATTGTCCGAATTGTACTCGTTCCCTTCCCGACCGTTACATCGAAGGCGAATGTCCCTATTGTCACTCCACCAATGCCAGAGGTGATCAATGCGATGAATGTGGCAAGACTCTCAACCCCAATGATCTGATAAATCTTCGCTGCAGCATCTGTGGGACTTCACCTGAGATCAGGGAGTCGGAGCATTTTTACTTCAAGCTATCGGCCTTTAGCGATCGGCTCGAAGCGTGGGCTAAAGAGCAAAGCCAATGGAAACCAAATGTCTATAGTTTCACCATGCGGTATATCAAGGAAGGTCTTCGAGATCGAGCAATAACCCGCGACCTTGAATGGGGCATTCCGGTTCCGGTTGATGGATTCGAAAACAAGCGCATCTATGTCTGGTTCGAAGCAGTAATCGGATACCTTTCCGCTAGTAAGGAATGGGCTCAACAGAATAACGATAGCGAAGCCTGGAAGCAATTCTGGCAGGGTGACTCTCGCTCTTATTACTTCATCGGCAAGGATAATATTCCCTTCCACACCCTCATCTGGCCAGGGATGCTCATGGGTTACGAAGGTCTCAATCTGCCCTACCGTGTTCCTGCCAATGAATACCTGACTTTGGAAGGGAAGCAGTTCTCCACCAGCCGAAACTGGGCGGTCTGGCTCCCCGATTACCTGGAGCGCTACGATCCCGACCCGCTGCGCTATATCCTTTCCGTCAACATGCCGGAGACTGGCGATACCGATTTCTCCTGGCGAGAATTTGTTCGGCGAAACAATAGTGAGTTAGTGGCCACCTATGGAAACCTGGTTAACCGCGTACTGACCTTCACCTATCGCAATTTCGATGGCCATGTCCCGGCCATAGGAGAACTTGCTCCAATCGATAATGCCCTTTTAAACACGGCAAATGAGACGTTAAACAACGTCAGCGAATCCCTGAGTAATTGCCGATTCAAGGAGGGTATCAAGTCGGCATTTGCGCTGGCTCAAGAGGCCAACAAGTACCTGGACGAGAAAGCCCCGTGGAAAGCAATCAAGGAAAATCGCGATGATGCCGCGCACACCCTCGGGGTCGTGTTGGGAGCTATTTCCTGCCTCAGGACTGTACTGTATCCGTTCCTGCCTTTCAGTTCAGAGAAGCTCCACAGTCTTCTCGGCTCCAAAGGCGCTATAACTGATATCGGATGGGATTTTGAATTTCCATTAACTGACCATGCTTTGCCTAAACCCGAACCCCTCTTCACAAAGCTGGATGATGAAGAGGTGATATCCCGGGAGACGGCCAAACTCGGATAAAAAATGAAACTTGAAGAGATTCTATCACCTGTTCAAAACGAAATGCCCCTGGTTTCAGAGAGCCTGGGACAAGTAGCCGATGTTGATTTCCCTCAGTTCGCTGATGTGATAAAGCAAGCGATTGGAACCAGAGGCAAAGGTGTTCGTCCCGCTCTTACTTTGCTCACCGGTAGTTTCAACAACTACAACCTGGAAAACCTTGTTCCCATGGCAACCGCAGTAGAGTTATTGCACACTGCCAGTCTGGTGCATGATGATACCATTGACAAGTCTCCGTTGCGCAGGGGAATACCCACGCTTTACAGTACCCTTGGCGACAATGCCGCAATAATGGCCGGTGATTACTTGTTTGCCAAATCAGCGGAGCTCGCCGCTATGCCCGGTAACCTGCGGGTTGTAAGGCTCTTTGCCCAAACACTCATGGCTTTGGCTAAAGGAGAATTGGAAGAGACCTTGAGTGTATACGAGTGGCGTCAAACTCGTGAAGACTATTTCAGGCGAATAGATGGAAAAACCGCTGCACTGTTTTCCATGGCTGCCGAATCCGGGGCGATTCTAAGTGACAGCCCGGAAGAAGAAATTCAAGCACTCAAGTCCTACGGGCAAAACTTGGGGCTCGCCTTTCAGGTTGTAGATGATCTTCTTGACTTCACCGGGGATGAGGCAACAATGGGCAAACCGGTAGGCAATGATCTTTTAATTGGTGTGTTGACACTCCCAGCGCTAATGTACCTTGAACAAAACCCCGATGGCAACCCCATAAAGACCGGTTTCGAGAATAAAGGAGAAGGGCCGGATTTAAGCCAAGCCATCACTGAAATCCGCAACTCGGCATTCATCGACGAGTCTTTTACTGTTGCCAGAGATCTGGTAGAGAAAGCGCAAAAAGCCATCGAACCGCTGGCCGATAACGATTCCAAGAAAGCACTGCTGGCATTAGCCGACTACGTATTCGAACGTAAAAAGTAGGGCAACTCCACATGGGAAAGCGCGCCCAACCGGTAATCGTCGCTCTGATCATCAGCATTCTTTTAGCTTCAAGTTGCACCTTTTCCTCCGATGATGATTCCCAGGAAAGCGTAAGTTCAATAGCCAACCTTTATGAGTTCAGCATCTCGAAGTGGGAATTTGATACGCTACGCAGCGAACTCTGGGAATCTCTCAAACCGGCAACAAAAGCAGATATTGACGACACTGAAACAGTCAAAGAATACCTCTCCTCATTGTTATCCGAAAGCACTCTGAATGAATCCGAGATAGCCGAACTGGAAGATAAAGCCGAGCGCATTCTCGCCAAACAAATACGAGAAGCATTGATGGAAGAAGGTATTATCAATCCGCTGGATGCCTTCCTGCCGCTCAAGATCGTCTTCCCCCCGGTCAACTTCGAGTTCGAGTCGCCTCCAAGTTTACTGGTGATTTCCCCCAGAGATGAGATCAAGTTATTGCGAAGAAGGACTCTGGAACCGGATCTCACAACTGCCCAGAAAGAAGAGATCGAATTACAGGTTGATAGTCTTGGGTATTCATCGCTGGTAGTGCGACTTGGAGGGGTAGGCTTCACGTATCCCACAATGGTTATCGAAAGTTCAAACATCCGCCGCACTATCGATCGTATTGTCGAAGAGTGGTTTCATCAATACATGTTCTTCCATCCCCCGGGTTTTCTTTACGCACTTGATGGCCTTGGGTGGCGCGCGGATTATGATATCATTACCCTTAACGAGACCATAGCAGGTATCGTCAGCAAGGAGATTGCGGCAAAAGTCTACTTTAAGTACTACGCTATTGAGGGTGAGGACCCCGATATATCTGAAGACGAGCCTTCTGAATTCGACCTCCTGATGTGGGAAACGAGAGTGGAAGTCGATGAATACCTTACTCAAGGAAAAGTGACAGAAGCCGAAGAATATATGAACAAAAGACGAGACTTTTTAGCCTCAAAGGGTTATCATATAAGGAAATTGAATCAGGCCTATTTTGCATTTTACGGAACCTATGCTGATGATCCTGCAACGGCTAGCCCGATTGGTCAGGATTTACAGGCATTGAGACAACAGTGTTCATCGTTAAATGAATTCCTGAATAAGGTCAAAATGGTAACCAGCTACGAAGACTTGCAGGAAACCATGGAGGAGACCTAGAAATGAAAAAAATAGCTATTGTTGGCATTTTATTACTATTACTGGTTGTTGCGTGCGGCAAAGATAATGACACCCCGCCGACTGTGACTGTGCCATCACTGACCCCGGAGGAGATAGTCGCCCAGGCTTCCCCTATGTTTGATACCTTAACCAGTTTTCACTTTGATCTGAGCCAGACTGGCGGAGGAACGCCAATAGCAATGGACTTGGAGATGAATGGAGCCTGGGGCGACATAGCCCCGCCAGACAAACTCAAGATGGCGATTTCAGCCACATGGGGGAATATGTATGTAGAAACGGGACTCATCACCGTTGGCGAGATAACCTACATGCAGAACCCCATCAATGACAAATGGGAGGAACTATCCGACGACTTCCAAGCAGTGAAGTTGTTCAAACCCGAAACGGGCATCAAAGCTGTAATGGAAAGCGTAACAAACCTTTCGTTACTCAATGAAGAGGTTTTTGGTGGGGTACTTTGTTTTCACTTGAAAGGCACGATTCAGTCCGAAGTGCTGGATTCAATCGCCGTTGGCCATGCTGCAGAAGGGCTGACTGTTGAAGTTGATTTCTGGATCGGTATTGATGACCTTCTATTGCGCAAGGTTGTCTTCGATGGGCAAATTTGCGAGGATGAGAACCAGGGTATTATTCGAACTCTGGTTCTTTCTGATTTCAATAAATCGGTTACTATAGAGTTACCCGAATAGGTTTTTCCTTAAGATGGTGACTGACCATCGCTCAGCATCAGGCTGATGACTTTTTGTCATTATGAGAATACC
This sequence comes from Chloroflexota bacterium, assembly GCA_013203045.1. Classification (GTDB taxonomy): domain Bacteria; phylum Chloroflexota; class Dehalococcoidia; order SZUA-161; family SpSt-899; genus JABMQN01. Next base: position 40,147 of record JABMQN010000216.1, on the reverse strand, counting down.
CTCTCTTCGGACATCCTCTCCCAACATCATCCTTTTCGTGCTCTGCCTTGGCGTTTTCAGTGCTGCCATTGATCAAACGGTAATATACGGAGCACTGAACGACATGATGTTCGATGCCCGTATGAACATCTTCGATCTCGATAAAGCTTCGTGGATTGTCATCGCATATTTGATAGCCTTCACTGCGGTCCTACCACTGGCAGGCCGACTCTCTGACGTGTTCGGTCACCGACGGGTATTCATCTGGGGTAACTTGATTTTCATGGGCGCATCCGGAGCGATCGCGTCAGTTGATGATTTCAACGTGATGATCGGCATTAGGGTAGTGCAAGCAATTGGCGGTGGCGCTATAGTCCCAGCAGCAATGGCAATCGTAGCCGATAAATTCCCGGGTAAACAAAGACCCATTGCATTTGGAATTATCGGAGGAGCGGTAGAACTGGGAGCTGCCGTCGGCCCAATTTTTGGCGGTTATGTATCAGAGTTCCTGGGATGGCGCTGGATATTCTGGATTGACATCATCATCGGAGCGATGGTAGTGTTGCTAGTCTATATGATGGTAAACGAAAGCCCGCGTATGCAACGCAAAGTGGATTATCAGGCTGGTATCCTCATTGGCATAGCGCTGGCCCTTTTAAGCCTTGGCTTGTCACAGCAATTGCATCGCCCGAATGCAGAGCTGTATATGGGTGCTTTCCTATTAGGGTCAGCCATAGTATTTGGATTGTTCATCCGAAGAATACTGACGACGCCAGAACCACTTTTCAGACCTTCGATGTTTAAAAATATGGCTTTCTCAGCTTCCAACAGTACCCATCTTTTAGTCGGTGGCGCTCTGGTTATTGCCTTGGTAGTCATTCCAGTGATGGCTTATACCCTCATGGAAATGAGTGATGCCGAAGTGGGAACTAGATTGGCACGGCTTACTTTGGCGATTCCCGCAAGCGCAGTTGTTGGTGGTTTTTTGTGTCGTTGGTTCGGTTACCGTATCCCCACTGTTGTGGGACTGTTTCTAAGCAGCGCCGGTCTTTTCTTTATGAGTCGATGGACCCTTGATATAGACGAACTAGCCCTCAGCTTTCATCTCATTATCTGTGGGGTCGGATTCGGACTGGTTATCTCGCCTATCACCACAGCAGTACTGGACTCAGTCCGGCAATGGGAACGCGGTGTAGCTTCAGCATTGGTGACCGGTATGCGCATGATCGGGATGGTCATAGGGCTCTCCATCATGATTTCTTTAGGTATGGGGCATTTCCATGTTGCAGCAGCCGATATCGAGATTCCCGAGATCAAAGATGAACTCTCCCCATTTGCATTGGATCTGTTTCAGGACTTTTTCCTGGGCGCCGCAATTGTGTGTTTTGTAGCAATTGTGCCCGCATTATGGATGAGAGCCAAACACGAATAGCCTCATCTTCCCAAAGCAATCGAATCTTAAGCTATCCAGGGATGCGGGGTATAAGAGGTTTTCACGTAGGTCAGACGAGACGCCTGACCTACGTGGTAAATGGAAAGGACTCGTAGGACGGGCATCTTGCCCGTCATGAACATATGTGATGAGGGGCAAGATACATCGTGCCCCTCCCTTGCAATAGGATGCGATTGCCCTGGTTCTTTCCCCTATTCGTTGACATCGCTAAATCGCTCCAAGTATGATATTCACATAAAGCCATCAGGGAGGACAACATAAATGCTTAATTTGATTTGGCGATTTTCATTATTAATGGTGATTACTATCACGGTACTTGCTGGTACGTTATTGGCAGGATGCTCCGGCTCTGATGAACCATCCAATCCCGTTGTCATCATGAAAACCAATTATGGCGATATCACTATCGAACTCTTCGAAGACAAAGTGCCGGTTACCGTAGATAACTTCGTTCATCTGGTCAAAGATGGCTTCTACACTGATGTAGTCTTCCACCGAATCAGTGACGATTTCATGATTCAGGCCGGCGTGTTAGCCGCAGACGGAACTCAGAAGATCAGCCCATACGGGCCAATAAACCTGGAAATCCACCCGGAAGTACGGCACATTGATGGGGCGATCTCTATGGCCCGTACCAACGATCCCAACAGCGCAACCAGTCAGTTCTTTATCTGTGACGGACCGCAGCCATTTTTAGATGATGGTTATGCAGCGTTTGGCGTGGTGACGGAGGGAATTGAGGTTGTACGTGAAATAGCAGCCCAACCACACGATAACAGTAATCCCGCAGGAGGCGGCATACCATTAAGTCCCATACTAATTGAAAGTATAGAACTCAAAAAGTAGCATACGGAGTTAAAAACAGGGGTTCGTTCAAGGGCAACTGGATAGATCGCACAATAGAAAACAGGGGGGCTTCTACATCATACCTTTTTGGGAATGGAGATATGGAAATTGCTACCCTCGCCCAGCTGGCTATCCACCCACAATCTGCCATGATGCCTTTCAACAATGGTCTTGGCAAATAGCAATCCCAGCCCTTTACCACCAGCCCGCCTGACGATTTCACTATCTGCCTGAAAGAACCCATCGAAGATTGACTTCTGGTCTTCTTCAGAAATACCGATGCCATGGTCCCTCACGTCAATGGTGATCTGGGACGGCTCATCATTAATCTTGATTTCGATGCTTGAATTCGCCGGCGAGAATTTGCCGGCATTGGTGAGCAATTCGGCCAGGACCTGTCTCAAGCGTTCCTTATCTGCTATTACCTTACATCCCGAAGGGATATCTGAGGCCTCAATTACCTGATCCTTTTTACCAGTAATAGTTTTTGCTTCTTGAACTGCTGTATCGACTATTCGGTGGAAATCAGTTTCCCTCAGTTCAACATCGATAGTACCGGACAGTATACCAGCGATCGGATATATATCATCGGCAACACCGATCAATCTATCTGTTGCTCTCATTATGCTCCCGAGGAGCCGTTTTTGAGTTTCAGTATCGATAGCGGACGGGTCAGTTTCACCCATCAACCTCGCGGCGGTCTTGAGTGAAGTGAGAGGCGTCTTCAGCTCATGAGAGAGAATATGAAGCAGTCTGGATTTCAGGTTATCAAGCCTCATCAGTTCCGCTGTATTCTGCATTTCGCTAGCATGGAGCCATGCTCGCTCTAGGGAGATGGTAGCTTGATGAGCAAATACTAAAATCACTCGCTTTTCTTCATCGGATAGCGTCCCACCATCTGACTTGCCGAATACAACAATCCCGAGGCTCCTATCAGGCAATCTCAACGGCAATAAGTTGAGGCTGGTAATGCCCAGTTGAGCAACCAGATTACTCAGCAGAGAATCGGTCTCAGCCAGGTCTTCGCGATCTGACACGTCATCCAAGTACATAGGATTCCCGCTCTTGAAAGTCCTGGCAATGAGGCCTCGGTTTTCTTCAAGATCAAGCCTCGTCTCGTTCATCGAACTGGCCGAGATTTGTTTATCTACTTCTGTCCCATCTCTTTCCGGAGCTATAAAGTACTTGGTTTCCAGGTATTCCATGTTCTCATCGGCAAGTAAAACCCATACGGTATCACAGGATAGAATATCACGAACTCCATTACTGATAATTCGCAGCACCTCTTCCGGAGATAGTGCGCTGGCCAGTGCCAAACTTGCTGCTTGGAGTTTTCTCAATAGAACATGCTCTACTCTGAGTCTCTCGGCGGTTTGCAGATTGCTTGACATCTGATTAAATGCCGCGGCCAGCCGCTGTGTTTCTTTCGGCCCGGAAACCGGCACTCGATGAGTCAAATCTCCTGAACCAATCTTCGATGCCCCAAACGAAAGGGCCTGAATAGGCTTGGTCAACCTGTGAATCAGAAAAATAATCACTATTACAAATAGTAAGATTAAGCCAGCTACACCCCACGCCACATCTCTGATATTATCTTCTACCAGAGCAAAGGCCTCATTTTTCTGTTGAGATACGATCACATACCATTTTGGGCCTTCTTCCCAAAGAGGAGCCACAGCCGCAACCATTTCCTCATCATACTCATCAAAAGTAACGTAACTCGCCTCGGCATCAAAGGTACCATCATCACGAATACTATCGCTGATATAAGGGTCCAGTAGTGCTGCAGCATCAAAACGGTCAAATTCGCTGAAGATTTCCTCTTTATCTACGTGGGCGAATGTCATATATCGAGGCTTACCCTCATCACTTCCTACCATACCTATGATTCTGGAAAAACCTGTTTCTCCCATTGTAGTTCCGTCTGTGATTTCCCAGATCGTCCTCATGTCCATCCGGCCTACCATGATTGCAACATAGTCACCTAAATCGTTTACAACAGGAGAAGCATAGGACATCACGACAACACCGGATTCATCTCCCAACCGACTTGGCGGAGCAATTAACGTTAGACGCGTTTCAGTTCCGTCGTCATTGACTATGATCACATTTTCTTTTTTTCGCGCATTTTCGAACCACGCTTCTTCAGCCCAAACGATGCCGCTATCTTCAATCTCACTTTCCGGATCACCGATATAAATGATTTCTTTGCCATCAAGGCCTACGATGGCAATATCAAGAAACATGCTGTAATACTCTTGAAATTGATCGTAAAAGTTCCAAGCCTTACGAAGCTCTTCTCTTTTTTGATCCAGAGAGGTCTGGCTTGAACTTATAACAGGGTTGTTGGCCAGTGTCTGTATATCCTGATACGGACGAATAAGAGCACGATGCAATTCGTCACTAACCTGGCTTGCAAGAGTTGTCAGGCTTCGTTCTGTATTTTCCTTAAGAGAATCCCGGGCATTATTGATTGTTAACACACCGATACACGCTGCCAATGGGAGGAATATCACTAAAAAGCTCAGAATGATAGTCCCAGCCATCGTCTGGTTTTCAATGAATCTGTTCAGCAATCTTCGGAGAGTTCTCATACTATATCGACCTATTTTTTCTTTTCAAACTAGATAGCAATGTTCAATGCAGATGGCACAATCCGGAAGGTTGCAGGACCCTCACCTACAAGCTCTCCATCAGCCTGTACCATGATTCGCTCTGATGATTCTATTATTACCTGGGCCGCCTTTTCAATACGAACCTTGGGATGAGTTACATGAGCTCCTCTATAAGCACTTGGAAATACCTGTATCAATTCCAACTTTCCGACATCACCAAGAATCATTACCTCAAAAAGGCCATCTTGCAGATTAGCATCGGGGGCTATGTGCATTCCTCCAGCATAAAACCCGCCATTGGCTACTATCACGCTGCATATACGAACATCTTCTACGCTATCATCAAGTTGTATGCGAATGTCTTTGTTTCGGTAAGTGCCCAGCGATTGCAGAATACCGAAAAAATAGGGGAGGTTCCCGTGGATCACACGGGGCCCTTTCACTGCAGTCTCCACGACTTCGCCATCCAGACCCATCCCAGCTGCACTAATGAAGTAACGACGGATGGGCTGGCCTTCTTTTTGGCACTCTACAACCCCAACATCAGCCCTTACCTTCTGCGGATTAACGAGATGAAGACAAGCCTGTCGATAGTCACGTGATATCCCCAGAAAACGCGCAAAATCGCATCCTGTGCCGGTGTTTAGAACGCCCAGGGTAATATCTTTTGCATTACCAGAATCGAGTAATCCGTTCACTATTTCATTCAGGGTGCCATCACCTCCCACTGCAACCACCATCTCATATCCTCCAAGAGCAGCTTCCTTAGCCAATTCCATGGCATGACCTCTACCTTGGGTATGAACGAAGTCAAACGAGAGACCTGATTGAATCAGATACTCGTGTATGCGCTTCCATTTCCTGCCTGTTGAACCACAACCTGCAGAAGGATTCACAATTAATTTAGCTTTTGGCCGTGTTGTCACGGTCACCTACCTCACTATATTGATACATACCATGGATCAGAAAACACCCATGGTATTGCTATCATGCTTCCAATTATGCCCGATCGAAGTGCTTGTATCAATATTTCGCCGGTAAACATCTGGTTAAATTGGGTTAAATAAAGGTAAATAATGAAATTTCAAAATTTACCTAAATCGGCCGCAATCTCGGTATCTTCCCTCTTCAACCGATCGCGAAACCTTGTAGATTTAATTTCTCTCTCCAACAGATAGCGGATATATCCCTGCATTATACGTTCTAATTCCCGAGATAAATCAGCAGACAATCGCAATCGATTGGCAGTGATAAAGTCACCACGCTGAAGCAAACGGACCACTTTTAACGCATCGACTGAAATTGGCTTGACTACTGGTTCGGTATGGGCACAATTCGGACAAAGGATTCCGCCTCCACTTGTGCTAAAGAAATTCTGCACAGGCTCGATAGTCGCCTTGCAATTCAAGCATTTGTATAGTTGGGGCTCGTATCCAACATACCCCAAAAGTTGGAGTTCAAAATAGCGGAACAAGATCTCTGCGTTGCGAACTTTTGCAAGCAAGCGAAGGGAATCGAGTAACAGTTTGTAAACTGAATAGTTTTCAATTCGTTCCGAAGTGAAGGCATCGGTGAGTTCAACAAGATAGAGGGCTTGCACAGTTAGCTTGAGATCATTGCGGATGGGAAGGAAACTTTCGATGGTCTGTCCCTGCGAGACTACTTCAAGGGCCCGTCCGTGCGACAGCATCAGCGAGCAGTTTATCAAGGGTTCAACATGCCCTCCGAGCCTGCTCTTCATCCTGCGAACACCCCTGGCCACAGCACGAAGCTTGCCCTGATTGGGCGTGTACAAAGTGAGTATCCGGTCAGCTTCGCCCAAATCAATATGCTTGAGAACAATAGCCTCGGTTTTATATGTCTTCAGCGTAGGCATTGGAACTCGTTAACCACAGACTTCACGAATTTTCACAAGAATGTTATTGGTTGTTCGTTATCGGGTTACACTGCTTGTTTCGTCCGGCGTCAATCGGTCAATGTAGAGACGACCGGGCCGGTCGTCTCTACATGTTGCGTAATCTCGTGGTTTCTATTCAAACCTCACGTCGGCCTTCAAAGGCTCGGCCCAGAGTGATTTCGTCAGCATACTCCAGATCACCACCCACCGGAAGTCCACGAGCCAGTGATGTTACTCGAACTCCAAGTGGCGAAAGTAGCCGTTGCAAATACATCGCTGTAGCTTCGCCTTCAAGATTTGGATTCGTAGCCAGGATGACTTCCTCAACTCCTCCAGCCTTCATTCGCTCCAGCAGTTCACTGATCTTCAAGTCATCCGGCCCGATTCCATCCATGGGAGATATTACGCCATGCAATACGTGAAAGAGTCCCTTGAACTGTCCGGTACGCTCCACAGCAAGAATGTCTAAAGGTTCTTCCACCACACAGATGACGCTATGGTCCCGGTCTGTGTCTTGACAAATTGCACAGGGGTCATTATCGGTGAGATTCTGGCAAACGGAACAAAGAACGATCTTTTCTTTGACCGCAATGATAGCTTCAGCAAGGGAACGCGCACTCGATTCAGGGATGCGAAGTATGTGATAGGCAAGCCGCGCTGCACTTTTCGGTCCAATACCGGGCAGCTTATGGAATTCCTCTATCAGGCGAGAGACGGGTTCGGCAGCAGATCCATATTTGAGATGCACTCCAATTACTACTCCGCTTTGAACTTCTTAAACAAGTCGAGGGCTTTTTTGCTATAGGGGGTTTCAGATTCGTAATGAATCGCACAGGGGAACTTCTCACAACTGAGACAGTATTCCACTTTATTTTCAATAGCACATTCAAGTACCGGACAGGGATTTCCCTTTCCCTGTTTCATCCTTTCCAACACTTTGGGCGCATCAGGATCAGTTCCGGATACGCACCCGCCACACTTCTCTTTGAGGCCACAAACCTCGCATGATATGCCACAGGCTGCTGGCAGCAAAACCATATTCTTATGATTAAGAAACAAACCACATGATACTGGACACATTTGATCTCCCTTCCTCCTCACTACAACATATCATTCCGGACCTGTCCGCCGTACATGGCACTATGGCAGGCACGGCTTGAACCGGAATTCAGGGCGGGTTTCAAACACGCCCCTACAGATTTATTACATACCCGGTATTTTTAGCCCTCCAGTGAGAGCTCCCATTTTCTTTTCTGCCATCTCCCTCGACTTCTGCGTCGCTTCCTTAACCGCTGCAAGTATCATATCTTCCAAAAGCTCAACATCTTCGGGATCGACGACTTCGGGGGATATCTTAATTGATCTGATTTCCTGCTGACCAGTCATGACCACAGTCACAGCACCGCCACCGGAAGTTGCCTCAACAGTAGCATTTGCTAATTCCTCCTGTGTCCTGAGCATCTTTGTCTGAAGCTGCTGTGCTTGTTTCAGTATCTTTTTATCCATCATCTCACATACTCCTCACCAATGATTTCAGCCCCATGTGCCAGTGCCTCTCTGACAAGAGGATTCTCCTTAGCTGGCGGGGGAACTGGCCGATTCTCCTCGCCGATTGTAATACAATGAACATCATAGCTAGTTCCAAACATCTCTTCAAGCTTACCAGAAATCGCCTGAGAATACTTGGAGTCCTCGACTTTGTTCTTTTGGAACTTCGACTTGGCATAGAAACCCAAAACCAGGGTATTCCCTTCGATAGACACCGGTTTGCAGGATCCTCGTAGCAAGGCATCCAGTTGCCCCACAGCACCTTTGCAGGCTTTCACAAAGTCGCCCCAATGCTGCTGTATATGTTCAATCTCTGAGGATGTCTCAGATATTGGTATCCTTTGAGGCACTACAGGAACCGAAGGTTCAGCAACCTCTTCTTGTGGCTCATCCTGAACCACCGCCTTCACTGTTTCTTTCCTGGGTTGCGATGATGCTTTTACTTCCGCTCTGGGCTCCGGCTTGCTCTCTGATTGCGCCACACTATAATCGACCAGCGCCAATTCCAAGGGTAAAGTCGATTGAGGACTATAACGGAAATCCGCCTGAGAAAAGAGTTTTACCGATTGCGATACCTCTTCCAAAGAAATATCGGCGGCTATAGCCTTCATTTCTTTTATCTCATCTGGAGTAAGCCCGGTGGCATCATCAGCACCCGCCTTTACCAATAACATTGCGCGAAGGGCATCGATCAATTCTCGATTGAAATGCCGCAAGTCCAGACCATCATTCGCTACGCTATTAATGATAGTCAGTCCACTTTGTATATCCTTTGATATAATCGATTTCAAAAGTTCCTTAATGCGAGCATCGCCGGTGAGTCCCAGCTCAGAACGCACTTGCTGCAAATCGACATTCGCTCCATGATATACGACAATCTGCTCCAGAAGGTTTTCGGCATCTCGCAAGCTCCCGGTGGCACTTTTGGCTATTAGCGCCAATGCTTCCGGATCAATATTGATACCTTCCTCATCGCAGATATATTGCAGCCTGCCAACCATAGCCGCCTGCGGAATACGACGCAAATCAAAACGCTGGCAGCGCGACGTGATTGTGGCCGGCACCTTGTGAACCTCGGTTGTCGCCAGTACAAAAATCACATGGGCAGGCGGTTCTTCGAGCGTTTTAAGTAAAGCATTAAAGGCAGAGGTGCTGAGCATATGTACTTCATCTATGATATATACTTTGTATTTGGATGCGTTGGGAGCGAAATTGACCTTTTCCTTCAGATCGCGGATATCGTCAACCCCGGTATTTGAGGCAGCGTCGATCTCGATCAGGTCGATAGCACGTCCCTCATTGAACGACTGGCACATGGCGCATTCATTGCAGGGTTCGCCGCTTGCGTTTTGCAGGCAGTTGACTGCCTTGGCCAATATCCGCCCGGTGCTGGTTTTTCCGGTTCCGCGAGGGCCAAAGAAGAGGTAGGCGTGTGCCACCCGTCCGGTGATGAGGGCATTAAGCAGGGTCCGGGTGACCGGCTCCTGCCCCACTACCTCAGAAAGGGTTCGGGGCCGCCATTTGCGATAGAATACTTCCGGCATCAGGCATCTTCCTCGCGTTGAAATATGCCACCCCGTAATGAAAATGGAACATCCAGTACGGCATCTATCTGTTTTATCATATTTTCCTTTGCTCCCGGCAATTTACCATTGATGGGAAGGTGATTTGAAACATGATCGCTCACAAACTCGGAGTTTACTTCCAATAACTCCAATAGCAACTTTTCTTCACGCAATACGTCTTCGGAAGAAAGCTGTTTGAATTCTCCTCTCTCTACAGCTTCGTAAAGAGGAGTGCCTGGGAAAACAATTAGTGTGCGTACCCGAATGAAATCAGGATTTATGGCATTTAATACTCTGGCGGTTCCCTCCGCATGTTCCCGCCATCTGTCTTCTCCCCCCATCCCCAGAATCACATATTCCGAAAGCGATATGCCCGCTTCTTTGACTCTTTTTCCGGCTTCAATCATTTCATCCGCCGTTGCGCCTTTATCGATAAACTTCAGCAATTCATCATCGCCCGTCTCCAAACCAAGGTGAAGTCGGGTAAGTCCTGCCTGATGCAATTGCTTCAACTCTTCCGGAGTTTTCCTGAGAACCGTTTTGGCCCGGGCATAACTGGTCACTCGTTCGAGTGTAGGGAAAGTCTGATACAAGAACTCAAGAACCTCGACCAAGTTCGGAGTTTTCATAATCAAGCTATCAGAGTCACCAATGAAAGCCGTCTTCACCCCATCGTTGGTCAGCCAGAGAACTCCATTAGTGGCGGCTACTTGATCAATCCGATCCCAATATCCGATCTTGTCTGCCCACTGGATTATCTCAGCGGCCAGTGCTTTCATGGCCAGAATATCTTGTTTTATATCCTCGACCGGTCTCAGTTCAAGCTTATTGCGATTCCAATGGACGCCATAACAGAATCCACATCGGTTCCAAGAGCAGTTCCGCGTGGCTCTCACAAGCAGAGAATAGGCTTCACTGGGAGGGCGATATGGAGGTGTTTCAAATTGCATCATTGACCTATGAAATGCGTAGCCGAATTCCGATAAATCCATGATATCAGGGCATAGATAGGGGGTCAAGGAAGGGCATCAATACTTCAGCGCGTTGACAACTTATCCCCTTAGAGGTTATTCTCTTAGCTGGATGTTTTGCTGGGCCAGAGTGCCTAATTTATGGTACTGAAAAGGAGGATTTGATGGAAAAAACCCGATATCTTCTCGATGAAAAAGATATGCCCACGCAGTGGTACAATATCCTGCCCGATTTACCCGAGCCATTGCCGGACGTTTTGCATCCGGGCACTGGTCAGCCAGTAACTCCAGACGATCTGGCGCCCCTTTTCCCAATGGGCCTGATCATGCAGGAATTCAGCCCGGAGCACTACATTGATATCCCGGAAGAAGTGCAGGCTATCTACAAGACCTGGCGGCCCACTGCCCTGCACCGGGCATATCGGCTGGAAAAAGCTCTAGATACCCCGGCCAAGATTTACTATAAATACGAAGGAACCAGCCAGGGGGGGAGCCACAAGCCTAACACGGCCATTGCCCAAGCTTATTACAATAAAAAAGAGGGTGTCAAACGTATCAGCACCGAGACCGGCGCCGGGCAGTGGGGAAGTTCACTGGCACTGGCAGGGGCTTTCTTCGATATTGAAATAAAGGTTTATATGGTAGGCGTCAGTTTCTACCAGAAACCATACCGCCGGATTATGATGGAAACCTGGGGGGCAACCTGTGTGCCCAGTCCCAGTCAGGATACTCAGGCAGGACGGGATATGCTGGCCAAAGACCCGGATTGCCCCGGCAGTTTGGGACTGGCTATCAGTGAAGCGGTCGAGGATGCCGTCTCCAGGGATGACACTCACTATTCGCTTGGCAGCGTGCTGAACCATGTTTTGCTGCACCAGACTGTTATCGGGCAGGAAGCTAAAAAACAGATGGAAATGGCTGACGTCTATCCGGATATCATCATCGGCTGTATTGGTGGTGGGTCAAACTTCGCCGGCCTTTTCCTACCCTTCATAAAGGATAAGATCGAGGGCAGGAAGCCAGATCTGCGTATCATCAATGTGGAGCCCGCCAGTTGCCCAACGCTGACCAAGGGGCCGTATGCCTATGACTTCGGCGATGTTTCCGGGCTTACCCCACTCCTGAAGATGTACACCCTGGGCCACGATTTCATTCCGCCTCCGGTTCACGCTGGTGGCCTTCGCTATCATGGCATGGCGCCAATCGTCTCCCACCTTTACCATCTGGGGCTGGTTGAAGCACAGGCAACATATCAGTTGGACACCTTTGAGGCCGGGATCAAATTTGCCCGCACCGAGGGCATTCTCAGCGCCCCGGAGACGATGCACGCTATCAAGGTGGTCATCGACGAAGCGCTCAAGTGCAAAGAAACCGGTGAGGCTAAAACGATCCTGCTAGGTCACAGCGGACACGGACATGTGGATATGGCCGCCTACGAGGCCTATCTCTCCGGCAAACTGACTAACTACGAATATCCAGAGGAGATGGTTAAAAAAGCTCTGGAGAATCTACCGAAGGTATAGCAGCAACAGTATTACTGTTTTACAGTGGGGTGGGACAAAGCTCCACCCCATTTGTGTGTTTAAGTGAGAACAACCTATGGTCAAAGTAATCTCGGAAAACATCCCGGTTGAAGAAACCATCAACTCACTCCGAAGTCCAGACTGTGGAGCTGTCATATCCTATCTGGGTACGGTGCGCAGTTACCTTGAAGGGAAGCAGAGTAAAGGACTTTCATTTGAAATCGAGGATTCTGTGATGCAGCAGAGTCTGGAAGCAGTGGAAGCTGAAGCCGTTAAAAAGTTCGCAATCAGCAAGATTGCAATAGTTCACCGCACCGGGTCTTTTGCAGTGGAAGACGACATCTTGCTCATCGCCATCAGTTCCGGGCATCGAGGCCCGGCATTCGATGCCTGCAAGTACATTATCGACCGCATCAAAGAACTGCACGATGCATGGAAAAGAGAAGAACTGGAAAGCTAGTTCTTCTGCTTTAATCCCGATTGAATTCCTGCTAAAATTAAGAGCGTTGACCGCTCAGCATCGGGGAGTAGCGCAGCCTGGTTAGCGCGCCGTCTTCGGGAGGCGGAGGCCGGAGGTTCGAATCCTCTCTCCCCGACCATCATTATTTACCTACCCTGTAAAGTTTTCTTTACCATCCACCATTGTTCCAAAACCATTGTTTTTAGAATGAGTGGAAGGTTTGGAGCGTTACTGACTTTATACTTTTTCCTGCCAATCCGACAGAATGAACTTCAACATATCTTTTGCGTGGGGACGGGCCAGCACGATGGCCTCGGGGTTGACGTCTTTGCGGTTCAAGCACTGCATCCGAAGAATATCGCTACCGCTACGTTCCAATACGATCCCGCCATAGAAGAAGCCGAGGGAACGCAAGTCATCGATAAATCTCGCCGAGGCGGGATCAGCCAACGGCAGATCCACGTAAAGAACCGGGAAGGATGATGATGCCCTTTGTTTGAATGCAGTGACCATCTGTAAAAGATCATGTCCGGGCTGATCGATTCGCATTCTGGCGGTACCTTGCCGGGGTTTCTCATCGATAGTCACCATAGTCGTTGCGACGGACGGGTGTTCCGTTTCGATGCTTGTAGTACGATCCTGTTTAAGCTGCTCGTAAACAGAATCGACGACATCACGATAGTGTTCGGGCACATAGATTGTTTGGGAAGGGGCCGGATGAAGCGGGAAATACAGCATAACCGCTGCGATGCGTCGGCCATCATAAATATTGGGAAATCCCTCTATTTCAAGATCAGTGGGAAAGTGTCCGAGCAATATTCCGGTTTCGACGCCGCCTGCTTCGGTACTGTGATCCTGAACGATGGGATGGATCGCAATTGCATAAAGCTGGAGTCCAACCAGATTCAGCTTTTCGTAGGTTTCGACCAGTTGCATGCCCAGATCAACTAGAATACGATGTCCCCGGTACTCAGGGGCTACCATAGCAGCGAGGGTGTCTGCAGTAATATCGCATGAACGCTCCAGTGTAAGGCCCAAATGTCCAATTACTTCGCCCGCAGAGGTCACTGCAATTCTGGAGTTAATCAGACCTTGATCTATTAGACATGCAAGTCTGTCAGGATCGTAAAAGTCGTCGACAAAATATGTATCGCCATAGCAGGTCTCAACACAATTGCAAAGAGCCTGAGCATCATCCGTAGTCATATCACGAAATGTCAGGTTTGTATCGGCATTCGAGATTGAAGTCAATCCGTTTTCTCCTTTGGTATTCTCATTATTTATCTAAAATTATTCCCCCATATTTATTTTACACTATCCAATCACCGATACTGCTGTTCGAAACAGCATGCAAACCACACAATATTAGAACAAAGGTTGAAGGGACAGCTAATGATGAGTAGAACAAATCAGAATCCCATATTTAATATGACTATATCTAGATCACTTTGCTCGAATAATCACAGGAGGCATATATGGTTCGCCTCGATAGAATATCAAAGGGAGAAAGGAAGCTATACGACGAACTCCCCTGCCCTGAGCTTGATACTCAGCCATGGGTTGAAGGACCACCTCTTAATAAACGGCGCGTCGCAATCATCTCAACAGCTGGACTTCACAAACGCGACGATCGTCCATTCACGCTGGATTCCGGTGACTATTATCGAATCATTCCTAGTGATATACAAGCAAATGATCTGATAATGAGTCACGTATCTCCTAACTTCGACCGGGTTGGATTTCAGCAAGATTGGAATGTAGTTTTCCCTCTCGATCGGCTGTGGGAACTTGCTCGAGCCAGAGTCATCGGCAGTGTTGCTGACTTTCACTATTCGTTTATGGGAGGTCACGACCCTATAAGTATGGAGGCCGAAGCGCGTGTTATCGCTGGTCTCTTGAAAAAAGATAGGGTTGATGCGGTCGTTTTTCTGCCTGTGTGACCTCTGTGCACGCGTGCCGTCGGTGTGCTTGCTCATTACATCGAAGAATAAGGTGTACCAACCACACAGGTAAGCTTGATTCGCTTGCACTCAGAAAAAATAAAACCTCCCAGAGCATTGTGGGTACCTTTTGAATTGGGTCGACCTCTTGGAATTCCCAATGATCCTGCATTTCAAAGGCGTATATTGCTGGCAACGTTACAGCTTTTTGAGGCACCCAGCGGTCCAGTGTTAGAAGATTATCCTGAGGATGCACCAATAGCGGAAGGTGAAGTATCGCCTCGTGGGAGTTTAATCAGAGGTTCCTTAAATGATTTGACACGTGCAGACACATATGAATTGAAGCTAAAGTTTATGGCATATTAACCTTGAGTATCAAGTTGTGCGTTGTTACAGATCTCGCAGTGCACCCAGAGAATCCAGGTCAACAATCGCTGTCCCTGTACGTTTGAGGCCTGCGCGTACTATCGGTTCACTCTGAAGCGTTCCTGCGGCTGCGGTAACGATCTGTGCAATCCAAGTATAGAATGCATGGAGTCTGTGTTGTTCCCATGCCTGTTCAAAATTTAAATCGGAGATACCCATCCCTGCCAGGCAATCCAGATAAAGCCTGATGAGGTCCCTTTCGTGTGCACGCCTTACCTCGGTCGGAAGGGAAGCGACCATGAAATAGGATACATCACGCATTCCCTGGCCCTGGCGTACTACCTGCCAATCCAGAAATCCCATATCATGATCACTAAAATACATGTTTCCCACATGGGAATCACCATGAATGAATGTCTGCGGAGGTTGAGCCCAATACTCCTCCAGATCATCATATTTTTGGTTAATGTAGTTGCCGGATTCCTTGACTGGATCGGGGATGATGTCACCAAACTTGGCTAACGTACGTTTGAGAGCCCATTTCCTCATAAGACGATTGAGTCGCACGTTTTTATCCTTCCGATATGTTGGAAGCCACGCCAGGTCGCCTGTGAGTCGAGGACTCTCCCAGTATTTTCCGTGGATTTTCCCCAATACCCGGATCACCATTTCCGCGTCATCCGGTGTGCACCGTGAGGTTACATCTTTGAAATGATAGCCTCCTGCATTGAGGTCTTCGAAAAGTAATATGAACCCTGGCCCACGAACTTTTGACTTTGCATAGTATGCTTTGGGGACTAATGATTGAATCTCAGGGCTGATCTCGTTGTAAAAACGTGTTTCATTACGAGCCAGATTGAACAGGCTCACGAAGACCTTTGTGGCGAACTCGCGGGGCGGAAGTTTCAGGAACATTGAACTCGGAAAGTCGGATTTTTCGCCGACTTCGTTGTAGGTGAGTGCGATGCGTGCATGTGTGGTTGTGCCGGATACCTCGCTAAGAGGTTCGACGGATTTTACTTGAACACCTTCTACGTGGGCTTGAAGAACATCGGTGAGCCACGCAGGAGTGATTGCGGCTACAGATGGCGGAATCGTGTCATCATGCCATCTGTTTAGATTATCAAATATAACCTGAGTTATCTCCCGGGTAATTCGAAAGCTGGAAATAATAGTGTCCAACATGAGGTATCTTCTCAAATAATCTATAGAGTGAACATAGTGAAACTAGAAGTGCCCTTCTAAAGCATTTCCGCAATGATGGCATTGTACTGCATACCACTCTGTTTCATTATCACAGCTTGGGCAACGCCATCTCTTTTGCTGTTCTTCAATCCATCCTTCAATACCGATATCTTGCTGACGGCGAATATTTTCGATGACTTCACTATGATGAGCGAACTGGTCATTTTTAAAATCAATGATTTGCTGACAGGGGAACTCATTGCACTTAGCACAGTGAGTTAGACCCTTTGAAAGAGCACAATCACGCAGCAAGCACTCGCGGCATTGGATCGATCTTACTTCGGAGAGGCATCCGTCACATTGAAGGTCTTTTGCTTCAGCAAGGATTCCCATCATCTCGGTGATCCCGATCGCCGCTACAGTGAGAAATTCGGTATCAGCTCTCCTGACTGCCTGATATATCGAACAGGCGCCGTAGTATAGACCACAGGGAGCAGCCAACAAACTAGAGTTCTTTGATTCTTCTCGCATCTGATTTCCTACTTCTTCCAGTTTTTCAGCACTTCATTTGCGCTATTGTAACCCGGTGCGCAGGTCACCCCAGGTCCGGGATGGCAGGCAGAGCCGCACATGTACAGGTTCTCAATTGGTGTCTTATAGTTCGACCATCCTGGAATGGGACGTCTATCCCACATCTGTCCGGGGTGAAGCATCCCGTGGCAGAAATCGCCTGCGGTAATACCGAAGGTCTTCTCGAAGTACTGTTGCGTAAGGACGACCCTATCCATGATCGCGCCCCGGAAATTGGGAGCATGTCTGGCAATCTGGTCGATCATCCTCTCGGCCATCACGTCCCTCATTTCTTTGTGTTTATCTTGAGGGATATCGGTCGGGAAATACTGTGAGTAGATCGTGCAGGTGTAGTAGCCCTCCGGTGCCAGACTAGGGTCCATTACGCTGGGTATGGCACAGTAGCTTGCCGGTGCGTCCGGGACCTGGCCATGCCGGTACTGGTCCCAGCAATGCGAGAGATGCTCGGGGGAGGGAATGTAGCACATACACCAGCGGATGTTATCCTCGTTAGCAAAAGCAAGGTGCCCCGTGAATTCGGGTAGTTCTTTGAGTGTCATGTGAATCTGGACATAGCCGTTCTTGTATATAATTTCTTTGACTGCATGTACAACATCGGATGGCAACTCATCTTCGCCCACCATGCCAATAAACGTAGTACGCGCATCGAGGCTTGAGAGCACGACTTTTGCGCTGATCTTTTCGCCATTCTTCAATTCCACACCGGAGATCTTCCCATTCTCGATTAAGAAACGTTTGACCTGGGTTCCATATTGAATCGTTCCGCCTCGATCTTCCACCGATTTTGCCAGTGCGTTCGAAAGTGCTCCGATGCCGCCTTTGGGAGTTCGAAAGTCGTAAGCGTCTCCCATGGTGTAATGATATGCCAGTGAAAGCGCGCTGCCGGGAGTGAACGGCCCCATGCGGACTCCATCGATGGTTGAGGCACACAATGAACCCAGGATGCCGTTGTATTTGTTTGGTTCGGGGAAGAACTGGCGGATGATATCCATCCCGCTGCCATAGACGGTTTTGAGTAGAATTTCACGAGATTCTGCGTCGGGCGCGCTGGCAATCAGAGCATCGAGCGATCTGGGCGCTCTAAGTATTTCTTCGTCAACCAGGTCTTTGAACTTCTGCATATAGCCGAATAAACCTGCCAGGCCTTCAACAGCATCCGGACCGTGATCGTTTATTAGATGTTGGGTCATTTCTTCCGTATCGTTGTAGCCGATGAAGGGGGTGTCTTCGGGGGATCCGAAATTACAGTACGAAGTGCGGGGCCTGATGAGTTCCAGGCCGTAGTTTTCCAATTCCAGGCGTTTGAGCATCTCATCGCGAAAGATGATCAGGGCCCATGCGCCCACGTTGTGTTTGAATCCCTTAAACAACTCCCTGGTGGCCGCCATTCCTCCCGGTCCGTGGGTTTTCTCGACACACAGAACAGAGAGTCCGTTCTTGGCGAGAATAGTGGCTGCCGTAAGGCCATTATGGCCTGCTCCTACGACGATGGCATCATAATCAGACATTTCAAACCTCCTAGGTATGATTCCAGCACAAAAATCGTATACGTGCACGTATACGACATATAATCCTACTGTCTTTCCTGTAGGTTTGTCAAGGTTTTTTTATTCTGCCGGGAAAAATCCCCAGGGAAACGGTCTCTGGGCACTAAGCACAAGTTCTTCAATAACACTCTTGCGTATCTTTTCTAAACATGCCTTAAAATATTTTGTTTCTTCTTCGGAGAGGCTGGACATTATTTTACTAATGACCTGCATCTCTTCCATGTACTCACTCAGTATTTGATCACCTTTTGGGGTGATGGATACCCTGACCCCCTTCTTTTTTTGCGGATCGGCGGTTTTGGTTACCAGGCCTTGTTTGGCCATTCGGGATATCAGTTCGGATACGGAGTGAGGTTTGCGGAAAAGCCATCCGGACAATTCGGTGAGTGTTACTGGTTCATCAGAAGATTTCAAAATATACAAAAGCCCGGTAGCTATCACAGAGACACCAAACGGTTTCAATTCGCTCTCCATGCTTCGCTGTATCCCGGTATCAACTTCGTGCAAAAGAAACCATGTTTGATACTCAGGTGGAAGTGTAACATCAGACGACACATTCCCCTCCTTGTGCAGACTGTCTGGCTGCAAGTGGTTAATGAAGAGTTTAATCCGGCAATTTGCAGTTGTCAACGTATACTTCTATGTCGGCAAATGCTAGCCAGTTATGGTGATAATCTGGTAAACTTCCCCCGACGGCACTCCCAGGAGGTCAGTTGATGGAATTACTCGATTACAGTGGCGAATATGATCCTGAGTTCAGCCATGATAAGTTTTCTAAAGAGACCCTCCTCAAACTTCTTAAGACTTATAACGAGTACATGCTAAGGGTCGATGGCCATTGGTACCTCACCGTGATGAATAAATGGGGTAACGATGAGGCTTTCGATTGTGATGTTAAGGTCTGGGAAAAGGCCCAGATGTTCGAGTTAAAGACCATCAGCGAGCTACTCAATATCCATGGCGATGATGTGGCTACGATGATGAAAGCCATTCAGGCCAGCCCCTGGATGTGGATTTACGACTATCATATCGATTTGAAAAGCAATGACCATGCCGTAGTCACCTATTTTACTTGCCCTACTTTACTATCATTGGAAAAAGAAGGTACGGGTCGCGAAAAGCTGATCTGCCAAGAAATGGAGCCTAAGCTCATGCGAATGATAGCAGATTATTTCAATCCCGAAATCCAAGTCATTCCAATAAAAGTGCCTCCCCGAACCGACTATGCCGATTGTTGTTGTCAGTGGGAGTTCAAAATAGAACGTTAAACTCTCTTATGCCGCCCGTGATGCGGTATTGGCCAGCAACCCTCGTGATTCCAATCCATTGGCCACTTCAGATAAATCCAATGCCTCAAGTTGTTGCCTGGTTTGGAGCCCAGTAGCTACATCCCATCCTCTCAGCTCGTAATATTCATCTTTCATCTTTTCAAATCCGGCCCGGTCGATTACCGCACCCTTGCGAGAGATTGCCTCACCATCTTTACCGGGAACCAGGCATTCCGGATTAAGGAAATCTAGTTTTAAAGGTTCATTGAAATACCGTTCAGGAAGGGTATCACCTGCTCGTCCGTAATGCCCTTCTCGCACCAGGATCGCCCGTTGCAGATTGAAGACCCGTTCCCCGATTTCATATAGCTCATGTTCGGTGAAGTCTTGACCAGTAATTGCAGAAAGAATCTTGCTTTCCAAAGTGGGATCTCCCATGTTGTTGTCGGTATGCTTTGTTTCGATGACCGGCCAGATATTGTCACAAAGAATGAGGCATGCCTTGGCATATTCCCGGTCCTGGACCGTCCGAGCAGCCAGTGCCTTGCCATCGTAAGTGGAGAAATCGACGGCGAGATCGCTTCCCCAGAATCTACGGGCGATGGCACGGAGTGATGGTGATGAAAGCCCTTTGGGATTACCCTGTGCCCAGGATGCCCACTTGGGGATGGTTGTTCCTATTTCGTGAAACTGAGCCATGGAAAGCCTGGGCTCCATGGCATAGAAGATGGCATGCGGAGTGTACAACTGAGGAGAATAGACATCTCTGTAGTCCGGCAGACCGACGTATCCAACATGCCTGAGTTGCTCCTGGGCTGCAGGGCCAAGCGATTCCGCTGCACGATCAAGCCCCATGGCCAGAACATCGCCGAAACCCTCGTGGAATGACACCATTCTTACGAACATCTCCATGAATTCCCGGGTACCGATACGGGAAAGGGGTAAGCCCGTATCCTTTTCTGTCAGGATGCCTACTTCATAGCAGTTGTGAAGCCAGCTGATCATCTTATCGATTGCCTTGGAGTCAAGTCCATACGTATCCGCGAGCTTGGTGGCATGAAAAGCGACGTCCATCCAATCGCCACCGTACTGGTTCGCCCAATGCTGGTAGAACATCCCGGAATTACACATGAATTTTCCGGTACGTCCATCCTCTGATTGGTAGAGCATCCTGTAGCAACCCATACACCCGTAGCAGGGGTCCGGTCTCTTGATCTTGTTAGGTGGCGCCATAGGGGATCGGGTTTGAGCTAACTCAGGGGGAAAACGAAGTGTGATCCTTTTCAATGAACGATAGTATTGAGTCAGTTCTCGAAGCTTTGCTGGCTTAGCGATTTCCACTCGCTTCCCGGTACTTAAAACGACGATAGCTTTCAAATTTTTTGAGCCCATCACCGCTCCGAGCCCTCCGGCACCACTGGAATCGTTATCAGCCAGTAAAGTGGCCATGATCAAACCATTCTCACCTGCAGGGCCTATAGCTACCACCCGAGTATTATTTCCCCATTCACTCTTCAATTTCTCCCGGGTCTCGATGGCTCCGGTTCCCCACAAAGCTTTAGCGTCTTTCAGTTCTATCCCATCTTCACTAATTAGGATGTAGATGGGATTATCGGCTTTCCCCTGAACGATCAATGCATCGTAGCCGGTAAATTTGAGATCGGCACCCCATCTCCCTCCCAGATTGCAGTAGTTGAAATGATGTGGAGATGTCGCTGGCGACTTGCCACAAACTTCCCAGCGCGAACCTCCTATTATAGGAACGCAAGCCAGAGGACCAGTAGCAAACACGAGTCGATTCTCAGGGTCCATAGCCCCGATTTCCGGAGGTACTTCGTCCCAGCACACCTTGGCCGCAATACCCCGACCACCAAGGAATCGCTTCGAATAATCCTCAGTTGACCTCACCTCGGTCTTCCCTGAAGAAAGGTCGACCCTCAGTATGCTCCCGGCGTATCCAAATTGAGTCATAATTTTCTATATCTATCTTCAAAGCTACCACATAGCCACGCCGCCACTTACGCTTACGGTCTGGCCAGTGAGATAGCTGGCACGATCAGAGGCGAAAAATAGCACGCAATCAGCAATATCTTCGGGCCGTCCCAGACGGGGAACCGGCCAACTCTTCATGAATATGTCCAGTTTTTCGGGTGTAAAGAAATCATAACCCCACTTCTGCCAGAAGCTCCCTTCCCCGGTATGGTCTTCAGCATCCGGCACAATCCAACCCGGCGAGACGCAGTTCACCGTTATTCCATGTCTTCCAAATTCCCATGCCAAACCTCTCGATAGCGCGATGACTCCGCCTTTGGTTCCCCCATACACGGCCAGGTTCATCGCCCCGGAGCCAATCTGGCCTGATCCCGATGCTATGTTAACAATCCTTCCGGTTTTATGTTCCATCATGTTATCCAGCACTCCCCGAATGCAGTTGATAACGCTCCAATAATTCAGGTTTATTTCTTTTTCCCACTCTTCCCGATCCTTTTTCATAAAGGGCCGATAGCTCGGTGTTCCGCCTGCGTTGTTGACCAGCACGTCGATCTGCCCGTATTTCCCGATTGCTGATTCCACCATTTCCTGCACCGAATCCCAATTGGTAACATCTGTTGGGATCAGTTCAGTGTTGCCATTGCCAGTTTCATTAGCCTCATCGACCACTCTTTGGCCTTGCTCTACATCTATCTCAGCATTGATGACATTAGCCCCTTCTTGCGCGAAACCGAGCACAATGCCACGCCCAATGTTCGATCCCCCTCCCGTAACAATAACTGTCTTGCCAGCCAGACCCAGGTCCATATCAACCCCCCTTTTCTACCGTTCGTCTTCGATATAGAACTCCCATCGGCATGCAGGTTCATCTGGACTGCTTTTCCGACCAGCCCTGAGCTCTCGGAGTTTCATCCCCGGGTTCACATACGCCATATAAGCTAACATACCTTCTTTTTCCAATATCTTGCAATTCCAGTCCCACTGGTCCAACAAACCTCGATTCTCATACATCCGGCAGGCATAGCAATCGTGAACCGTGAGAATGGCATGGTTTTTATCAATCAAATCGAATTCATACTTATAAAAATCCCTTCCGTTAGGGAAGGACCCGGCGATTTGATTCATTTTACAGAATGCCTCAACATCATTTCCTTCGATCTTTGCGGCCTTTCTCGGGGGATCCAGTTCAGGAGCAGCCATGCTTTGCCATGCCTCGATTAATATCTCCCTCATTGCTCTCTCACCAAACCGCTTGTTGATCGCTTTGGCAAAGAAGAGGGAGAGTAAATTGATCTCCTCACCATAGGCATGTAACAATTCGATCAGGACTTCCCTGGAGAAGTCCTCGTATTTCAGGTCCTTTTTAAATGGCCCGCTGTAATCTTTGAGTTCTTCCATGGTGCCTCCTTTGAGAAGTTGATTAGTTGTACCTTTGTGCCCCGGAATAATTCGAATTGATATTACTTCGATGTGGAACGTGCAACATCGCCCAATAGACTTCTCTTTTCCAAATCCTCCGCAACTTCCGGTAAACCCAGTTCTTCAAGCTGTTCTCTCGTCTGTAAACCAGTTTTTACATCCCATCCTCTTAGTTCGTAGTATTCATCTTTCATTCGTTCGAATTTCTCCCGATCGACCACTGCACCCTTACGAGATGCTATCTCTCCGTTTTTCCCGAGAACAACGCATTCCGGGTTCGAGAGATCGTATTCCAAAGGATCGGTGAAGCATCGTTCATCGAGCGTATCGAAGTCTCGGCCAGCATGTCCTTCACGAACCAGAATGGCCCTTTGAAGGTTGAACACCCTTTCTCCGTATTTGCGCAGACCTTCTTCATCGATGTCCTTCCCAATAACTGCCGAGAGGAGTTTACTCTCAAGAGTCGGGTCTCCTACGTGATCATCAGTGAATTCCAGATAAAAAATTGGCCATAGAAAATCGCAGAGGATTAAGGATTCTTTGGCATACTGTCGATCTTGCATCCTCTTGGCCGCCGCGGCTTTACCTTCATACGTGGTGAAATCAGCGGCTACCTCACTTCCCCAGAATTTACGGGCAACGGCCAACACCGTTTCGGTTGGGTAATCTGTAAGCCCCACAGTCCAGGTTCGCCATCGGGCCATGATCATTCCGATTTCGTGGAGTTGCTGGATGGCGAATGTCGGCTCCATCGCATATACAAAAGCATTGGTGATGTATAGCCTTGGACTATAGGGATCGAAGAAACCGGGTTCAGACAATAGCACCGCGCCCTTCATCGGTTCGGGAACATCCGGTAGTAGTTGTTTAGAAGCGTTGTCCAGTCCCTGGGCCAGAATGTCTCCAATTCCCTCGCGCAAAGAAATCTTCCGAACTAATGTCTCAATGAATTCCAGACTGCCGACTTTCGAGAGGGGGAGGCCGGTGTTTTCCTCAGTTAGACGGCCAGCTTCATAATGATCCATTAGCCAACCGGTGATCTTGTCGATCGCCTTTGTATCGACCCCGTAGGTGTCACACAGTTTGGTGGCCTGGTACGGAACCTCGTTCCACTCCCCATAGTAGCGCTCGGCGAGGGGCTGATAGAAGTAGGCTGAATGGCACAGGAACTTGCCTGAAGTGCCGTCCGTGGACTGATAGCTCCTCCGGGCACAGCGAGCCAGACAACCGTAGCAGGGTTCACTTTTCATGACTTCTTGGTCTGGTATGGTTCGGAAGTCGAGCACCAGGTCTCTCGACCACCGGCTGATCTGCTGCCAATCGCTGTTGGGGAAGGCAATCTTGAGGTTACGATAGTATTCAACCAGTTCACGGAACTTGTCCGGTTGAGCGATAGGGACTTTCTTTCCGGCACCCTTTACCACGATGGCCTTTAGCTTTTTTGCACCGATGGATGCGGCCAGTTGCCCTGATCCGCTGGCGTCATTATCAGCAAAGAAACTGGCCATGACTGCCATATTTTCCCCGGCAGGTCCAATTGCCACCACTCTGGCTGAATCACCATGTTCGGCTTTCAGTACTTTACGGGTTTCGATAGTATCCTTGCCCCAGAGATGGGAGGCACCTTTAAGCTCGACTTCATCACCATTGATGAAAAGGTAGACCGGTTTCTCCGATCCTCCGTAAACAACCAGGGCATCGTATCCGGCGAATTTGAGTTCGGCTCCCCACCTTCCTCCGAGATTGCAGTACGAGAAGGTTTCTTTTTCGGCGGATTTCCCACAAATGGTCCATCGTGAACCGCCGATGGGAGGTATTCCTCCGAAGGGGCCAGTGGCAAATATCAGCCGATTCTCGGGATCGAATGCGCTGACCTCCGGCGGTACCTCATCCCAATAGATCTTGGCGGCGAGTCCTCTTCCCCCGAGGAATCTATCGGAATAGTCGGAGGTTGGTGTTTCAGTTACCTTTTTTGACGATAGGTCTACTCGCAGGATTTTACCTGCATATCCAAAGTTTGTCATATTCCCTCCTAACGGTATCTTGGTTGAACATGTCATCGCGAGGAGATCGCCTGAGGTGGGCGACGCGGCAATCTCTCATTAGTGAGGGAGATTGCCACGATCAGCTTCGCTGGCCTCGCAATGACAGTAGTGCATACTTATTATTATTTTAAATCTCGGAGTGATACTACTTGTGCTTGCGGTTTGACCGGCGTGGATTCTGGTAAAAACCATCGGAACCAGATTAGTCCTTTCTTATGACCAGCCGTCGATACCCAGTTGGGCGCACCGGGATCACTGGCTGCAATCACGATCCGCCACGATCCGTCGTCATTATATTTAACTTGTCCCCCATTGATGGTGACCTGCTCATAACGATAGTCGTAAGTCTGCAAATAGGGATTCCACAGACACATGTTCCAGAAAGTACATTCGGGAGAGGTGCCTTCAAGGACCAATGCCTGATCATTGGCAAGCTCAAAAGCGCCCATGGCATAGGACGCATCGCCTGCTGCCCATCCGTAAGTGAACTGAGGAACGGGATACGGCTCCGATATGGCGTTGATCTTTTCGATCATAGGGTGGTCCTCGGTGACTGGCATGGGAAAGAGGTTAAGAGCATCGCGTAGAAAGTTGACTGCCTGTCGTAGACGGTGAGCCATGTCCGCATCTTTGAGCCGTGGCGGTGGTGCTTTGTCAATGGCCTCGATCTGCCACGTTGCCTGTTTGCCGTTCACGGGGTCATTCAGATAGTCACGGGTTACCACACACTCGGCATCAGGTTCCAGCTTCATCCAGTTTCCGGGATGCTCGGTTGGACTGATGATTACCTCAAATGTATCATCGCTGTTAATGACCATGTTACGATCGTTAAGAGTGCTAACGATTCGAGTGGACCAATGACCGTCTTGTGGACCGCCGTAAATGGTCAAAGAAAGGTAGACAGCTTCACCGCGAGTGCCCCGGATGCGATAGGTGCGATTCGGATCGAGTGGCGAAAAATAGTAAAAAGCATCTGCATTGTCTCCGCTGAACTTGCGGGTTGGCCCAACGATAGGAACGAACTTCGGCCGATCCATATCACCCCACATATAGCACTCGAGGGTGACAGCCAATATCTCGGTTAACCACCGATATCCCTCCACTACAGAAACGTCATCAGGTACAGCACGTGGACCTTCGAGGAATAGCTTATCAGATTGGCGGATAAGGTCCATTAACTCTTGGAACACTGTTGTCGTTTCATATGTTTGCTCACTCATATCTCATCTCCTTTTGGAGTGCGAGAGCCAAGCTCTCGCATAATGCGGTAGCATGACTACTGTACTCCAGAGCCACCTTTGTTTCTTGGTAGCAACTCCCTCAGTTGTTGCTCGTTTGATTTACATTTTTTCCAGTCTTACCGGAATGCCATCGAGCATTACCATACCGCCAAACGGCTCCAGTTTCGTCCAATCATCATCGGTGATGAGATTCACATTGACACCCCGTTTCTCCACGGCCATTTCCGGCACAGCTTGAACGGTTCGGCCCCAGCCATGAGGAATCCATACCACACCTTTCATCAAATCGTCAGTGACCTTTGCGGGAATCTCAATGGAACCGATTTTCGTTGAGACTCGTGTCTTTTGCCCGTCTTCTATTCCTAACCTTTTGGCATCGTCAGTATTTATGTAGCAGTAGTTTGTCTCGCCTCGGGCGTGAATCCAGCTATTGATTGTCTCCACATGTCTACCACTGATCAGTGAGAACGGATAGTCTTCCTCATGGGGTACTTCCCACTTCCGGAGCTTTTCCAGCTCGGGCAGGTAATCCTCTGAGACCAAGGGGATCAGTTTGTCCGGCAGATTTATATTATCGGGTAAGAGAACATTGCGTGGGGCCTTCCTTTCTTCATTCAGAAAAATGCCCTTTTCAGATTTCAGCATTTCCTCGAATTTTGCCTGATCCTCTCCCGGGAGGATCATCTTGAGGACTTCGAATGGCTGGTCGCCCAGAGTGGGAACCCCCATTTTTTCGCCCAGAAGATTGAACATCTCCCATTCGTCCTTCACTTCATCTTCAGGCTGGACCACTGCCGGAGAGTAGTACACAAAGGTCTTCGGATTAAAGGCGCCCATGAAATGTGAATACTCTTCACGTTCCAGGAAGGTTGTAGCGGGAAGGATGTAATCCGCCATCGTTCCGGTGTCGTTCATAAAGATATCGAGGGATACAAGCAACTCCAGATCCCCAAAGGCTTTCTCGAGTTTTTTTGCGTTGGGCAGACTGATTAGCGGGTCTCCCGACATGACCAGCATCGCCCGTATTTGGCCCTCTCCATGGGTCAGGATTTCATCGGCCAACGTCGCTGCAGGCATGCAACTTACCACCGCCGGGAAGTTACCGATTCGGCTTCTCTCCGGTTCTCCCTGTTCTGCCAGATCACTTAACCTGGCGATATTGTAGAATCCTGTTGAAAAGAGGTTCCCTTTCTTATCGATATTGCCGGTGATGAAATTAAGAACATCCAAAGCCCAAGCCCTGAGTGTGGCGAAGGGGCCGCGATCCACCCCGACCCTTCCGTATGCTGCAGCCCCACCTTTAGCCGAGGCTTGCAGAAACTCCTCCGTCATCTGGATAATCGCTTCTTTGGGAATACCGGTGACACTTGCCACTTTTCCCAGATCTCCTCCGAATTCCTTCGCAATCTCTCTCAACTTTTCGATACTCCTGGAATGGGCCTGAATGAACTCTTTATCTTCCCGGCCGTTTTCCAGTACATAGTTGATCATCCCCAGCAGAAGATAGACGTCGCTATTGGGGGTGATGAAGTGGTGCTCACCAACCGCTTTAGCCGATTCTGTCTTTCTGGGATTAATCCAGACGACCTTGCCTCCTCTTTGCTCGATCTCCTTGAGTTTATCCAACGGACGAGGGCAATTCACAAAGGTAAAGTGCGCTGCCTGCGGATTGGTTCCCATAGCCATGAAAAAATCTATATTATCGAGGTCCGGGTAGATAATGGTGAAAGACGAACCGTAGAATCGTTTGGAATGGGCGAACTTGTTGCTGCAATCCTGTGATCCGGGACCATATTTGTTTCGAGTCCCAATGAAGCTCATGAAAGCGCCGGAATAGAGTACGGCCGCGTAGGAATATGCCAGCACATTTCCCATATATGCTCCGATAGCATGAGGACCGTGCTTCTCTTTAATTTCGGTCAATTTGGAACCGATTTCATCGATTGCCTGCTCCCAGGAAATCCTTTCAAACTGGCCGTTATTCTTTTTAAGCGGGAACTTGAGTCGCTTGGGGTGATATTGCACCTCGAGCATTTGGCGACCCTTAATGCAAGCGTATCCCTTTGTGAATGGATGGTCTTTATCCGGATAGTATTTTACTATTCGATTATTCTCTACTTCCGCTACAAAACCACACCCCGATTCACAAATCCTGCAGAAGGCGTATTTTTTCTCCATAGTATTTCTCCTCTGATTTACTCGTCTGGAATATCGAATCGCTCTTGATAGAACCGCAGGGCTTCCCGACGTTCATTAGGATTAATCCCCACGAGGTCGAGCCGATACTGCACTGCTCCGTGTTTCCCCTTTGGATTCGCTTCTATGAACGACTGAATGGCCTGTACCGCTTCGTCTGTCAGGGGATGCTCCACGAATTCGTAGACTTTTTCAAGTATACCCATCTGGTCCGCCATATATTCATGGAAGCGCACATCCATTGCCTGGCCTTCCGGAATCAAGTGCCGATCCTCGACTGAAGCCCTTAACAAATCCTCAGTTCTCGCTGCCCAATTGCGTCCTATGGTGAAGGGATCCACCTTTCGGGCATTCATACGATGACCGTAGGTAACCATTGTGACCATTGACGCAGTGATACGAACCGGATCCCGGTGTGTCTGGACAATCTTAGCATCAGGAAAGGCGACAAGCAATGGTCCGATCTGCTCCAGATGCTGGGGGGATTTGAGCAGCCACCGCTTGCGTGATCCATCTTTCCACTGTAATGCCTGGAGTACGGTTTTCATGTAAAGATATGAGCCCATGTGATCATGAGATTTGTACCAGTCGCGGAAACTGGGGACATGGTAGGCCGTCTCGAACAGCATGGTACCGAAGTCGATAGCCAGCAACTGAATCTCTTCATGCGGACCGTCAGCGGTCATTTCGTGCATGGCCGGAAACAAAGGCATGACGTACTCAAGCATCTTGATTCCCTGTTCACAGCGCTTGATCCTGGGATTCCTCTCACCCGGCTTTAGTTTTTTATGGGGAGGCAGAAACGGCTCAAGGCTTTCCCAATATGGAAGGAATCGGAAACTCGGGTCCTGTGACATGAGGTTGTGCAAATGGGTTGTACCTGTCCGGGGAAGGCCCGCGATGATAATCGGACTCTTGATCTCCTCCTCAAGGATCTCCGGATGCTGTTTCAACATATCATGAAGTATAAGGCGTGTGGATAGAAGACCGACTATCAATTGTCGCACCATATATTGACCGGCAAAGTGAAGATTCGCCTCTCTGTTTATCGCTGTTAGCAGCAGTTGCAGACGCTCGCGAAACGATTCGTCCCCGAAGTCATTCAATCCGGTCCGCTTTCTGGCAGTGTCCAGCAGGTTCTGCTCTTCCAGGCTTGCGAGTCGGGATGCCAGCGGTCGACCGAAGAAATTGATCGCTCTGAACCCAATCGGATATCTGGGATTGCCCAGGTCCGTTATTGGCTGTGCGTTGTTTTTACCCATATGAGGTCTCCCAATTTAGGTTCAGGATATAATTTCACCTTATCAAGTCTCATTCCGGGCCAGGTAGACTCGATGCCAATAAACATTCTCGGCTTTCTGATCGATCATAGTTACCTCACTTCATATTGTTGTGGCTGATAATCAATTACGGTTCGCGGACTGCTGGTATCCATTCAGGATCTGCTACCACAACAGCCTCCTCCTGCGCGCTCATCCGGTACATTCTGAAATAATTGGGCCCAGCCCGTTTGGTCTCATCGAAGGAGACGTGTTCAATGCCATCCACTGTAAGGGAATAGGATATTGCAGTGTCGTACAGGGCTTGTGAGTTGAAGTTTTCTGCTCCCACTCTTTCGACGGTTCGGGCAATCATGTCGAAATATGGGTACCAGGATTGTATTGCCACATAACCAGATCCGGCTTGCTTGATCTCTTCAGCATCATTCGGGTGGTTCGCGTACAGGAGTTCTTCGGTAAGGTTGATGTGTTCACCTTCATCGCCCCACCATTTGGCTGTCTGCATAAATAACGAGCCGTCAAGTTCATCCCAGAGCTTGGCATCATAGACCGCTTTCATAAATGCACTTTGAATACCGCCAACCATCATTTTTGCGGTGTAACCAGCGGTACGATACTCTTTAACGAAACTGGTCATTATGACTGGCGGGAACACATAGTCGCAGTCTTTGAGGCCTTCAACTTCCGGTGCCCATGTGAAGGTACCGAAAGGAATAAGATACCCGTCGATCCACTCGAATTGGTTTGGATGGGCTTTGCAATATGCTTTCATGGAATCAAAGAATGATGTGCCGTACGCATCTGCCCAGGACGCCCCTCCAATTTTAGCTGGGCCTTTGGTCTGGTAATCCCAGTCATTTTCGGCGATCCACTTCATGTAGGTATAAGCCTCTACCTCAGGCAAACCGGATGCGGTAAATATGTATCCAGGTGGAACGAGGGCTTCTTCACCCGCCGTTGCCACAAACATTACCATTTCATCTCTATCAACCCTCGGTCTCATCGTCACGGCCGCTGACCCCTCGGCGCTGAAAATCAGATCGGCGCCGTGCTCTTTCAGCCACTCGTATCCGGGCAGGTCCTTGGCAGGATCGTTTTGTGAGTCATAGTGGAGTATTTCGATCTTGACACCAGGGGGAAGAATTTCCTCGTTAAAGTACTCAGCCAGATCTTTAAAGCTCATGTTCAAGTACTCGAAGGCTGCTGACGCCACTCCAGTCAGGTCTGAAAGGGCCCCTATGGTAATGGTTACTTCATCGGGCGGCGGTTCAGTTGGTTCGGATGTAGCTGTTGGTTGTGCCGGAGGAGACGGCTCTTTGTCATCCCCGCTGGAACAGGCAGTGAGCAGTGCAAGCAGAAGTAGTGCCACAAAAATGATTGCGGTTTTGTCGGTGGTCTTCATTTTGTACCTCCTTTAGGCCATTCACACCAGTGTAAAGTAGCTAATCTAAACACGAATGCCTTATGACATTCAATCGAAGTCCGTATTTTCATGGTTCGGTAACATGGTAGTGCCATGCGGGGTCCGTTCTATACAGGTCCTGCAAATCTCTACTTGCCTCGTATATCCCGTAGTAATTGCAGGCATATCGCTTGGTCTCTGTGAAGCTGTAGCGTTCTACCCCGTCAGTAGTGATGGAGTATGTATGTGCCGCCTCATAAAGAGCTTGAGAATCTACGTTCGTCGGGCCGACATTTTCAGATGCTACTCTGATGATATCGAGCACGATGTAGAAATTGTCCAATGCATTATATGCTCCACCCATCCGCTTGATTGTTTCAGCGTCATCGGGATGGTTCTCATACAGGAGCTGCTCTCGCAAATCGACCAGTTCTCCGTCTTCACCCCACCATCGAGAAGGGGTCACAAATAACATGCCATCGATCTCATCCCATAGATTAGCATCATCTACAAGTTTTAATAACGCTACATGAGGACCGTTGCCCATGAATTTGCCAGTGTATCCTGCTGTTCGATACTCCTTGACAAACGTAGTCATCGGGTTCGGTGTGAATACATAATCACAGTCTTCAAGCGCTTTCGCTTCAGGCCCCCAGGTAAAGGTGCCCACAGGAGCCAAGTAACTTCCCACCCACTCAAACTGGTCCGGATAAGTTTTCGCATATGCCTCTGCCATCCCCATAAAAGATTGCGCATTTGGTTCAGCCCAGGCGGCTCCTCCGATTCTGGCTGGTCCTTTCGTCTGGTAATCCCAATCATTTCCGGCGATCCATTTCAGCAGGGTGAGTCCTTCATGCTCTGGAAGGCTGGTTGGAGTGAATACGTATCCCGGTGGCACCAGTGTTTCTAAATTGCCACTCAGCGAGAACAGAAGAATTTCATCCTTGTTGACTCTTGGTTGGAGGGTGACCGGTGTAGAAGTGACAGCAGTTATTATAAGGTCAGAACCTTTCTCTCTTAACCACTCGTATCCCGGTATATCTTTTGCAGGATTAAACTGGCCGTCATAGGCAACTACTTCCAGTTTCATACCAGGAATTAGGTTTTCTGTGTTGAAATATCTTATTAAATCATCCAGCGAAGCGTTAATGACGGCCTGGGCTGAAGCTGATACCCCGGTCATATCTGTGAGATTACCGATAGTGAAGGTAACGTCCTCAGGTGGAGGCTCTGTTGGTTGGGCTGTAGGTTGTGTAGTAGGAGATGGTTCTTCATCATCCCCGCTGGAACAAGCAGCAAGCAGTGGCAATGTCAGCAGCAAAATCACCAGGATGGCTATCGTTGTTCTTCCTGAAGCTTTCATAACTACACCTCCAGATTTGATAAGCGGTCAACACTTAAAAAAGTGGCCCATATTATTAACCTGGCAATTAAATAGGCACACTATGATGTCCCCATCCAGCCATTGTGTTTTTATCCAGTAACGATAAATCTCCCCTTACCCTACTATGATCCGGTATTGCTGATCCCACCCTCAACCGCCCAGAGGATTATCGGGGGCTACGCCCCCGGAACCCCCAGGTCCCCTGATTGCAAACTTTGCTTTTTATAAATACACGTGTTGTTATATCAGCTCCCCCTGACCCCTGCGGCCGCCATAACCTTATGGGTGAAAGAGGCCCGATCCCAATATTCTTGTTTGCTTAACAAGGTTGCGATAGGCATTAATCACTCTGTCTATAGGCACCTTTAGTTGCCGGTTTAATAAAATAGTTCCTCAGTTTGCCACTTCGGCAAGAGGTACCAGCTTACACTCCGGTTTTTCTGGCTGCCCAACCGGTAATAAAAAGCGCCAGAAAATGATTCCCTCGATGTGGCCCTCGGTATCCAGCCAATTTGGTACTCCAGGATCACGGTGAGCGATCACCATTCGGTAGGATCCGTCTGCTTCGAGGACAGTTTGCTTCCGGTTGAGGGATACCCGGCGATCACGGAACTCATATGACTGCATGTGCTTGTTCCAGAGCACAACGTTTGCAAAAGCGCACTTTGGAAACTTGCCCTCCATTATCAGCGCTTCATCCGGGCCTACTCTGAATTGGGCCATAGAGTAAGCGATATCAACGGCTCCCCATGATTCCTGCTCTGACATGCGAAACACCATTGGTTCAGCCAGTTCATTGGGCGTGGGCGAGACAAAGGGAACTGGCATGGAGAATAGCACCGGCATGTCAATCGTTCCGCCACGAACAAATGCGGCTACATCGGAGACTTTATGGGCCATTATGGCATCCTGTAATGGCTCACGGTTTGGCGGATTGTCAATGGGTTCGATGGACAGTTCCACTTGAAGATCAGGGTCCGCAGCCGGACTGCCCTCCAACTCAAAATAATGACGAGTGATAACGCTGGAGGCGTTAGGTTTAAGCTGAATCCAGTTTCCGGTGTGCTCGTTGGGACTCAGGATCACTTCGAAACTGCCATCGGGTTTTGTCTGGAGACCGCGATCATTTACATCAGCCAGCACCGGCTCAGCCGCGGCTCCAAGCCTTCCATCCTCCGGGCGCCCATGAACTGTAAATGAAAGATAGCATTCCTTGATCTTCTTTCCAGTGATCCGATACGACCGGTCTCCACGAATCCTGGTGAAGTAATAAACGGCGTCCGGGTTATCCCCCATCAGCTTTCGGGTGGGGGAGACGATTCGGACGAACTTCGGCCTTTCCGGATCACTTTCAAGATAGAGATCGATGCCCGCACTCAGCATGTGCAGTATATATCGAACTCCTTCAACGGTATCCACTTCCTGAGTTAACCCGCGTTCCGGCCCAAGGTAAACGTCGGCTGCCTCTCGCAGTGTGCCCAGGAGTTTATCAAATGCTACAGATGTCTGGTTCTGATGCTCGCTCATATGATTCTCCTTTACTATCCTCGATGCGTTGGGCGGATATTAGAACAAGGTTTAGATCACGTATCCTGGCAAGAAGTCCATGCAGTGCGGGCTGATCCACAACTGATCCGGTCAGTAACGTGCATCCGTCTTCCTGCTGGGTTATGGTCCAGCCATCGAACCATTGAGATCGATTGGTATCAAGGTGCCCTTCGATTTTTACCTGGTATACTGTTTGTTTCATGGTGTGGGTGCGCTATCTCTTGATTTGTGAACAAGATACCAGTAATCCAAAGATGATGCTATGGGTCGAAAGACGTATTTGGGGGCTTATTTTTATGAGGAGAAGAGTACTTATTCGGTGGCGCTATTCCCAGAGCCCTCTTACAACAATCCTAATTCCTGAGCCCGATTTACTGCCAGGGTTCGTTTATGAACATCCAGTTTGGAATAGATATTCTCGGTGTGTTTTTTAACTGTACCAACCGAAAGGAAAAGCTCATCGGCGATTTCCTGGCTTGTAGCTCCGGCTGCCAGAAGCCGTAGCACCTCAAGTTCACGGGTGCTGAGAGGTTTGGAGATTGATGAAAGAGTGGTGAGAACCTTTGTCTCTGCCCAGTTGGGGGGCGATGCCTCAGAGTATTCAAAGACATCGAGTACCCTGTTTACATAGCTTGTGGCGATACCGCGTGTTTTTGCAAGTTGAAGCAGTTCCTTCGCGGGTTTCCCTTCGTCCGCAAAGATTCGCAAGTAGCCTTCCGGTTCAGCGAGAAAAAGGGCGTGCTTTATTATCTCCAAAGCTTCATCGACTTTGCCTTGTAAATGATATGCGATTGATCGTAGAATAAGTATTTCAATTACGCTGTCGATTCGTCCTTCTGCCTCAGCTTGCTGACATAACGGTTCGAGTAGTTCCGGTATTTCATCTACGTCGCCTCGAGCCATGTACACGCGAACAAGTGTGAAATATACAAATTCAGATGAGGTATCGGGGAGGGTGTATAAGTTCAAATCGGAGCTACGGTGAGATTCAGCCCATTGTTCAGCCGAAGGCAGATCGCCTCTTGCTATCGATAACCGTGCCATCCAGGCATCGACTATGTTGGAGGTTCTTACATTATGGGAAGCAGATGCAATTCTTTTTGCCTGTTCAAGTGTCTGGCTTGCAGTGCCCTCGGTGTCATGGAGTTCACTCAATAGTGCCAGGCCGGGAAATGCCATCATGGCTACTATTGACTCCGCACCTCCTTTGCTCAATTCGATCCCTTGTTTCAAATGAGACATGGCCTCATCGATACGGTTCCACTGATAGAGAACCTGGGCCATGCTTATGTAAGCAAAACTCGTTGCCGCGAGGGGATCACCACCTCCCCATTGACTGCCTAGTTCTATAGCCCTACGATCTATCCTAGCAGCTTCATTCAGATGTCCATGTTTGACTTGAATATCGGCCTGGTAACCGAGGCATATCAAAGCGAGAAAGTAGTTTCCTGTGGACTGACTTAACGTGAGCGCCTCTTCAAGATATCGGCTGGCAATGGATATTTCTCCCCTTATCCAATGTGCGGCCCCAAGGTTCCAGGTTAGCAGACACCGTGCGGTCAGTTGATCATCGGGGAGGCGTTTGAGGGTTTCATGACAGAGTTCAATTGTGCGCGAGATGTCACCGTGCGTGCTGGCCAATGTGGCTTGAAGGGCTGTCATGTGATTGCGGATTCTATTGTAGTCTTCTGCAGACTTGAAGAACTTAATACCTTTTTTGCCTGATATCAAAGACTCAGCTTTATTAAGAAATCTCTCGGCAGTATCGAACTCCCCAGCCGCGAGGTGGACGCTGGCAAGACTTTCACAGAGCCACGGGCGCTTTTCGATTAGCTCAGACGGTAACTTAGCTAGCCAGGATCGAGGTGCCGAAAGTCTACTTTCACTGATGAGGGGAACGGCGATCGATTCGATCAAATCCGCTGCTCGCTCGTAATCCTCGATCACAAGTGCATGATGGACGGCCTCGGCCATCATACCCTCACGTTCGAACCATTCGCTGGCATGGCGGTGCAAGCTGGGTTCCAAATCAAACCGTGTCTTTTTTAGCTGATTACGCAACAGATCAGCGAACAACTGATGGTAACGAAACCACTTTCGTTCATCATCAAGTGGAATCAGGAACAGGTTCGCAGATGCGAGTTGTGCCAATCGCTCCTGACCGTCTTTATTACCAGTGACGGCATTGGCCAGCGGACCGTTCACGCGTTCCAGTATCGATGTTTTAAGCAGGAATGATTGGACATTCTGTTCCTGGCGTTGAAGAACCTCTTCGGTCAAGTAATCCATGATGTAGTGATGAGTTCCACTGAATGCCTTGATAAAACCGGGGATATCATCGCGGCCCTGCATTGAAGCACCCACCATTTGCAGGCTGGCGACCCAGCCCTCAGTACGGTTTTCTAAAGCTGTAACGTTCTCATCGGTAAGATCTAGTGCCATTACCTGATTGAAAAAAATAGCTATCTCTTCTGAGGTGAAGCGCAGATCAGTGGTACGCAGCTCATTGAGTTGCCCGCGACCTCGCAAACGAGCAAGAGATAGAGGCGGATCAGCTCGGCCTGCAATGACCAGATGCGATTGTGATGGAAGGTGATCGATTAGAAAACCCATGGCCTCATGGATAGACCTGGTTTCAATCAGGTGGTAATCATCGAGAACCAAGACGAAATCTACCAGCTTATTATCGATATCATTTATAAGGGTTGTCAGGATGGATTCGACTGGCACTCGATTCGGTGATTGAAGCATTCCAAGGCAGGATTCCCCTATATTTGGCTGTATTGTTTGAAGTGCCCCGATGACGTACGTCCAGAAACGGATAGGGTCATTATCGTCTCTATCAAGGGAAAGCCATGCAAAATTTGGACGAGTTTTCGATGTCCAGCCGGTTTCATGGCGGGTCAATTCACTCAATAAAGTGGTCTTACCGAAGCCGGCCGGAGCGGAGACGAGAGTCAACTTGCGATGGATCCCTGCGATGAGTCGTTCTATCAAGCGTGGACGTGGAACGAGTTCTGGGGTGATGGGTGGGATATAAAGCTTGGTCATTAAAAGTGATGTGTCCATCACAACATCTCTTGGTGGTAACTATCTTATTGGTTGTGTTATCAAAGAAGGTATCGCTGGTTCCTCTAGGTATCCCATAGGTTACACGACTCCCTGTTCATCAGTCAAGCAGTAGTAGACAATAGGCTATTTCGTCGTTTATAATAGCCTGCCGAAGGTTATCCATTTTTTCGATTGGAATATCTTGCGCAGGTTGATGGGAGGGAAGTTAAATGGCCGCATTCTTGACCACCGATGGTGTCTCATCTGGAATTAAGAAGGTTATTTCTGATGCTGAATCCCAGATCACGCTCATTTCCCCGGAGTTTGCACTTCCTGCACCGCTGTTTGAGCAGCTTAAGCTGGCCCAAAAGAAAGGTGTAGATATCACATTGGTCTACGATAGAGCTAACTTCACGGATGATCAAAGATTGTGGATTATTGAAACCAGGAATCTGCATTTGTATCGTTTTAGAGCTTTACATGCTAACTGTTATTTCAATGATGATCGCATGATTATCACATCTATGGGCTTGAACGAATACTCAACCAGGAACTATCGCGAGATGGGGATATTGGTAAGGAGAGGCCGGGACAAAGAGTTGTTCAAGAAGGCTGTTATCGAAACAGATTCGATTCTGGCTGCTGCGAAAGAGCTTGATCCCATAAAAGACGATCTTCCCAGCGGGGAGTCATCCTTAGCGAGGGAGCTCGTATCGGATGTGGAGAGGACGAAGGAAGACATAAGCGATACGGTTTCTTTTCTTAAGGACGATCTTGAAAGAACCATGGCGGATATTAGAGCTGGGGCTGACTTCCTCAAGAAAGACCTGGAAAAAACGTTGGAGGATCTCAATACAGAGATCACCCTGCGCAGCAAAGAGACGGGTAAAAAACCTAAATCGGAATCGTAGTTGTTATCATTTGCTAGTTGTTGATGTCCATGCTGGTTTCTGCTGGTGCCACCAAGGGTGAAAATGGATGTGCCGTAGCGCGACCCTTCAAGGTCGCTTCAGGCGAGACTAAAGTCTCGCACTACGTTTGGGTTGAGTCGTAATATCGGAATGGTGATAAGGATTTTTCGAACCGGTGCTAGTTCGGTGGGGTGTCGAGATGGGGTTCGGTTAAATAGGGTGAGTAACTGACGTAACCTGCGCATGCAGGGTCATCGTTCCTGTCGTAAATCATTGCAGCGATCAGGTTTTCGTCCTGCGTTCCCCAGTAATTATTCGTAGCGGTCATGGATGCTGAATCGTGCTCCGGTGCTAGCTGCAGAGCCGTCCTATCCGCTGAAGAAAACGAATTGTACTGGATAATTGTTTCTGATTGATTGAATGATCCCCTGTTTTGTATCCAGTAGTCAGCATTATCAGGGAGATCGCGGTGTTTTCCATCGAATAAATTATACTGGATATAGACTTTGTTGTTGTGCCGTTGCTCAATAGCGAATCCCCCGGTGTTCTTGAACGTATTGTGTTCGATATGGACATCCAGTTCCGGGTACCAGATAAATGAAGTCCCTGCCAGGTTCGATATCCGCGAATATCGAATACTAAAAGCTCCCAGGTTTCCGTAACTGTACCAGAGACTGATGCCGTTCTTGATTCTGCAGTATTCCAGATCCAGATATGTATTGCTGTCAGAATCTCGAGTAGTGAAGAAGCTGGAATTACTTCCTCCATCGAAGATTATGGGATTATCAACGGTTCCGTGGGCCTGGAGAGTTCCACTGATTACGAACATGTAATCGAAGCTCATGTTTTCCTTTTTGGTGATAGTCACACCGGGCTCGATAGTGAGCGTTATATCTGCTGGTATCCTGACCGACTCCGTGACCACATAAGGGATATCTCTCTTTTCCCAAATCGTGTCCTCCAGGATTGCTCCTCCCACAATCGGGTCTGGTGTAGGTTCGGGAGGGGGTTCTTCGTCCGGTAGTGGTTCCAGCAGTTCTCCCACAGGCTCTTCGGCAGGGTTTTCTTCAACTGGTTCAGGATCAGCAACCTCGGATGGCGGTTGATCATCTGTACCAGGCGACTCGCTTGGTGGCTCTTCTGCAACTTCGGCTACTTCTTCTGGTATTTCTTGAGGCGTATCCTCTCCATCACCTTTATCGCCAAGGGAGAGAATCATTGGTGCAATGACTAACACAAAGATTAAACAGATGGAAACAGCACCAATAAGAATCAGTTTTGTTCGCGTCGGAATTCGGGCGATAAAGGGTATTTTGAGAGGGTTAGGAATTTTGGATAGTATCGGCAGTTGCCTTAGTTTGGCGATAAACGGCAAATTAGATACCTTGGGCAGTCCAGGTATCTTGCTGCGTATCCCCAGTAACTTAGCTAGAATGGGCATTGTTTACTGTCCTCCATGCCCCGATCGAAAACAGATTGATCCAGGCATAAACGCAGAGCCTTCACTCATTGTCAGACAATGAGTGTTTGAGACGTCTTAACGCACTTAGTTTGCACTGGTGTGCGCGATGTTGACAGGGTGCAGTCCCTGATTTCAAATGGGGGTTAACCCCCAAAACCTGCATCAGACGATCCGATATAACGGAGGGTGAAAATGGGTGGTTATATGCTCATGTCATCCCTGACTTGCAGACTGTGTCACAATGCCATCGCAAGAACCAGATCCTTCCGATTAAGGGAAGGATGCGCCAGGGCAGAAACCTTTATTATGTCATTCCCACGAATGTAGGGGCGAGTTTAAAACTCGCCCCTACCCTGCCTGGATTCCCGATCGGACAGACTGTGTCATAATCCAAATTACAACCGATTTTGCCGTGTCATTGCGAGTCCTTCCGCACTCGGACGGAAGGACTCCTCGCAATGG
>JABMQN010000215.1 GCA_013203045.1 Chloroflexota bacterium | reverse complement strand
GGTCGGTCTTCGGCACGGCATAGTGGATACTCATCACCTTTCAAACATTTGAACTCATTGGTGCATTTCGTGGTTTTCTTGAGAATTGCCTCGTCAATCTGAAGAGCCATCCGTAAACCTCATAAGGGCACAGCTAACACTGTACCCCAGTTTATTCCTAATCTGATTCCTTCCGAGCTTTTTCAGCCTTGGTTTTGATTTCGGCAATATCTTCTTCTGTGAATACCGTCCACCCTTTGCGATTCTGCAACTTTCCACCTGTAATGATTCCTTTGTGCATCCATCGGTAGATAGTTCTTATATTCACACCTGACAACTGGCTGACCTCAGATACTATGTAGTATGACCTTCCTGCAACTTTCACTGCCATAGAAATCTCCATTGAATGTGGACACCCTGTATTTTGTTGAGTGCCTTAAGTAACTCATCCGCCCATTCCTTCAGTGTCCCCTACTGAATAATCATTCAAGTTCACTCGGTTTCACACCCAACGCATTGGCTAGTTTTTTTCTGGTGTTTAATCTAGCTTTACTCTTACCAACCTCAATCTTGCAAATCGTTGTAGTGTGTATTTTAGATGTCACTGACAGCTTCGGTTGGGTTAATCCCTTCTTCAAACGCAATTCTCTCAGCTTTTTCATTTTATTTCCTTCGTTTACGAATTCAAACGACAGTATATCCACGTCATGCTATCATTTTTTCTCCGATGTGTCATGTCGCTGAAATCGTGTCACGGAAATGTCTACAACATATAACTGTATTGGTTGTTTTGCTATATAGTATCTAGGAAGATTTCCTGTATCCCACCAGAACCCTACATACTCTACACTACCCTACACAACATGCATACTACGTCTTCATGGAGCGTTAAATTTTTGGGGCTGTTATTTCCCAAGAAAAGATGTATTCAGTGTGAGCTTAGTCACATACAATATGGATTTGTGTGAGGTATTCTTTAGCATTATAGAGACAGACCAATGAAATACGCTGAAGAGTTACACAAAGCACTAATTGAAATCACCAGTAATCACGATTTGACCCGAAAACAATGGGAAGAAGCTATCAACGCCAAAGTGCGGGAGTTGATTGAGAAATATCGGGTAGAGTAATCATGTGAATCTACTAGTCAGTGAGTCCTCTATAACCTACATCTTCATATTATCCAGAGGACTAAATTTTCGGTGGGCGTTTATTGCATCATCTGCATTTAAACTCTGTAAATATCGTTGAGTCATTTGTAATGTACTATGTCCAAGTAGATATTGAAGGCTGAAAGCATCACCACCAGCCCGCAAAAAACTGATTGCGAAGGTATGACGTAGTTTATGGGGATGAACTTTTATATTAGCTTTGTTCCCTAATCGCTTTACCATCATTTTTATCCCGACAACATCCAAAGGTTCTCCACTCCTTGTGAGAAATAGCTTGTTACTATCTCCTTTGCGATAGATAGACAAATACCTCCATAATGCTTTTTGAGCTTGTGAACCCATTCGTACTGTCCTCTGTTTGCCTCCTTTACCATGTCTAATCAGCAAAATACCACTGTTTACAGATACGTCATCAATGGTTAGAGAAGCTAATTCTGAAATCCGCAATCCGCAGTCTAACAGAATACAAATGATGGCTCTATTTCGTGTATCTAAAGCTGTCTTTGCCAAACATGCTTTAAGGAGACGCTTGATTTCTGATGAAGTGAGAGCCTGAACAATCTTCTTGTCTGTCTTTGGTCGTTTGAGGTATTTGAAGGGATTGTCCTTAATGAGTCCTTCACGTTCCAGCCATCCGAAATAGGTTCTCAAAATGCGAAAATAATCGTGTACCGTGGTCTTGCTTGCTGGCTTCCGTGCTGCTGTGCTTTTGTTTCCCCATCGGTTCGTTTCACTAGCTAAATACCACAGAAATTCCCGAATATGGCTAGCGTTGATTCTCTGAGGTTCAAGTGGATAGCCTTTCTGACGGCAAAGCCAAAGAAAGTTGCGCAATACCATCTGATAGGAGTCTATGGTCTTTGCCGATTTGCCTTCACAGCGGCAACCGACGATGTATCCACGGATGAGGGATTCGAGGTCATTAATGGAGACGGTTTCTTGAGTAGTTATGTGGTCTACAGCCGATTTTTCCATGCTTTTCAGCAGGAAATGTTAGCTATGATTTAGCTACAAGCGGGAGTAGCTCAGCGGTAGAGCACCTCCTTGCCAACGAGGGGGTCGAGGGTTCGAATCCCTTCTCCCGCTCCAAGCAAATAAAAACCAGCTCGAGGTAAACGGGCTGGTTTTTTCTATTTAAGAAAACACTTCACTCATTATCTTTCAAGTAACCATTCAAGGTAACATTGTGCGGATCTGTTGAGATAACTCTTCCTTCTTCCACAATTATCGGATACTGGCAAGAAGTAAATTTAGTAATCGTAGCTACCACAACATTGCCAACCGTTACCTCAACATGTGAAATGTAATCCAGATACAAACTAAATATGTATAAGGTTTTACCGTCCGGCACTGTATAGGGTTCGATAGCAAGTTTCGCCCTGGTTATTGGCTCTACGCCTGTATCAATCAGAAAACCATTGAAAATAATATCGCTCGAATACTCTGGCAGTTCGGCAAAAACAACCTTTCCCCCACCAACGATTATAGGCTGTCTATATAAGGCAAACCCGGAAACCGGGGCAACTTTGATATCATCGATCTCGAGGTTGTTAGAAACGGAACCTTCCCCATTGAGGTTCATTATATACAGAGTCTTGCCATCAGGAACCTTGTACGGCACTTTGTACAGGGTTCCCCGGGTTATCGGCACCAT
The DNA here is from genome assembly GCA_013203045.1 of Chloroflexota bacterium. GTDB lineage: Bacteria > Chloroflexota > Dehalococcoidia > SZUA-161 > SpSt-899 > JABMQN01. The sequence goes on along the minus strand of JABMQN010000215.1, from coordinate 2,057 downwards.
ACCATCAAAACCATCCGGGAACGTGAACTTATCCCCGCTTTCACCTTTTATACCTTGAGGTCCCGTTGGCCCCGTTTCCCCTTTTTCGCCGGTTTCCCCCACGTCGCCTTCGAGTCCCGGTGAACCAGTATCTCCCTTTTCCCCTTTACAACCAACAAAACCTCCCAACACCACCATCGCAAGAATAATAGCCATCAACATCCAGCATGTTTTTACCACGTAGAGACCTCCTGCCTTTTGACCCTAACTGATTGGGATTATAACAGGGCAATGAATGACGTTCAATCACAATAATCCCTTATTTTTGAGTTCTCATTACATGAATCACTCACGTTCATTAAGCCATAAAGACAGGTCCGGGGATTTTTGTGAAATTGAAGAACTGGTGGGATTAGGCAAGACCAACAGCAGCTGCCTGTATTATGAGGGCATTCCAAACACAAACCACCAACATGCCACGATTGGTTACTTGCATGATGATCGCTGGTCGCATAATCCTTGGTTTCTCGACCACCTCAAGAAGAACCAATGTGCCAAAGACAAAAGCTACTTTCCAAAGAGCTAGTTCTGCAATACTATTGATGTTGAAAAACTGCAACACAGGATTGCCTTCGATGGCCCCATATTCCAGCGCCATCCAGGTCAGGTAGAAATCGATAATATTCAATGTTATCCATTGAGATACCAGGCTCATACCTTCACTTCCTCGGTTATAAAGAACATATCCCGTAATGTTTTCTCCACGGAGTCCAATTTTAGCACAACATAGTAATTAAAAAGGTAAATTTTGGTAACAAATCGGTAAATAATTTCGGGAATTCTCAAATTGCAGCAATTGGGTGACATATTGCAGACAGTACATTGACACCGGCGTAAGAATAGTAAAACCTTTAAATTCTGAAAAAAGTCTTTGTAGAAATGCGCAAACTTCAATGTCGGCCATCATACAAACGAGTACAATCACTTTATCTTTCGCTGTGGATGTGAGGTTGGGAGTCCTCTTATCAACCCCCTTTTTTCCTTGACTATTTCGTATTGATTCAGGTTGGATAGTGGAAACCCTGGCATCTCCCGAATTTGAGCATTATTAGTCTTCAGTATGGCAACGTAATCTGAAATCATACATCGAATATCAAGATGGGCGAAGGGAATTATTTAATGTTTGATGGAACAAAGAAAATGTTAAACATTGGCAGGGCAAACATCGCCATGTTTCTTGGCAATGGCACATATTCTCAGTGCGAAATTGTGTCAGGTTAAATTCTGGTACTCGGAGGCGAACATGAGCAGTTTGTTAGTTCGGTCATGGTAGAGCTAAAAAGGTTCTGGACAGAGCAGCGGTTCCTTGATTAAAAGCTCGGTTTTCCCTTCATGCCGCAAAGCTGAATTTGGACGATCTTCGGAAGCAGGCCCAGGTTAAAAGTAGCCCGACTTCATTTTCGCGAGCGTTGTGACACGGTAGTCTTCTAGAAAGCCAGCAACAGGAGCCCAATGATGCCCATCACGGTGAAAACGCGCAGCGCATGCGGTACCAACAGCTTCGGGAGGAACATGCTGGATACCGTGCCATTTTCGGCGCCATATCTTTCCGCCAACTGAGTGAGTGGGCACCTGCACTTGTTTATCGTGTAGATGATAACTTCCAGAACCACCAGAGCAACCGCTACCCATGTCACCATCCCGGTAGAGCCCGTGATCCCGCAGTATAAGACGTACATCACACTGCACGACATTAGTACAAACACCGCTGTATGAACCGACTTGATCCAGAATAGCATATGCTCATACCTTTGAAGGAATTGGCTTTACAGATATGGTTTAATCCAGGGTTTCTGCTAGAGTCGACCTGCGCCAGGGACTGCTGCCCCTGCAGTCGGTCTCCAATGACTTGATACTTATAGAGGCCTCCTCCCTGGACATCCATTTATATGGTAGTCTATGCTACAAATAAAAACGCTGGCTTGCCAGCAAGGAGGAGACCTCATGTTATTCTACACCAAATCGCACCAATTTTACTGCAGCATTGACCTGCATGAAAAGACCATGCACATCTGTAT
>JABMQN010000214.1 GCA_013203045.1 Chloroflexota bacterium | reverse complement strand
AGTCAGAGGCATCAACGTCTAGAAGGAATTCGCCTGTTCCCCTGTCATTGATCCAAGTGTCTCCGTTGTATAGTGACCCGACGAAAACATAGTAGCCAGGTTTTGATGTAGGCGTTGTTTGGTAGACAAAATCGACCATAGCAGTCTCGCCAGCCGCGATGGAGACAGGAATCTCTATGACGTCCGTCTCTTGGTCAGGGTCGAAGAGTGTGAATCGTATTCTGTCGCAATCCTGGTCATCCAAGTTTCGGATCACTGTGGGAATAATGACCGTCTCACCAACAGAGAACTGAGGATATTCAACGTATCGTAAAGGCCACTTTTCATTGGTGATGTTAACAGGGAGAATTGCGGTATCACTGGGAGCGAATTCCAGCATCTCATCCTGACTATCCAGCGCCCAGGCCATCACGTCCCTGAACAGTCTTTTCCCATCCCCTGTTGCTTGGCCTCTTTCATAAGCCCAATCCGTGTAGGCCGTGGTGGCAACAACGCTTCCCTCACCATATTCATACATGATCATGGCGGGCATACCGTTCTTGGTTCGGCTCAGCAGAACCTCGGTATTATCTGGCCAATGGGTAAAGAAACCATCCACATTTACATCCGAAATAACGGAATCCTGTCCGGAGAGCATTGGGTGATAGGTGCTGATGCCAACGGAACCATCCTGGCAGTTCTCATCTTCCAGGTATCCGTATGCGGATACTTCCCCGCCAGGCAAAGTGATATACTCATATCCGCGTACCTGTGGAAGTGCAATGATAGTGCCGCCACGCTCGACATAGCGCTCTAGATTGGCCCTAAACATGGGCAGGGAATCGAGTCCGTAGAGTCCCCCGGAAGGAATGACGAAAACAGGATAATCGAGCAGAGACAGTGAAGAAGCAGAGCCGACATCTACAAAGTCGTAAGGTATATTCATGGAGGACAACATTCCTGCCATGCCCATCATGAACCCACGGTCCAGAATGGCTATTTCCGGAGTTGAGCAATCAGAACATGTGCTAGATTCATTAAGTGGCAATGGTGAAGGGATCGAGACATCATAGCTGTCATCCGGATGTTGTTGACCAGGATCGTAAAGTACTGTTTCCATTTCTGGAGGAAATTCGTGCGGTAAAACGACGGTCTCAGTTTCTTCGTCTCTGAGCCCATCTTCTTCATAAGGCTCACGTTCGCCATTGTACCAGACTTGTACGATTTCACCGTCTTCATCCAAACAGGCGGCGCCAAGCGGATACCCTTGATCATCAATCACTTGACCACATTTTCCCCTATCCCCACCACACTTCGCTACCCGTTCTAATGTCTTTTTATCACCATAAGGACCTTTATCGTTAAGAACACACTCTGCCTTGCGAATACCCCATCTTGTGTATCTCCATTCTTTTCCTATGGCCCATTCCCCCCAGCTATAACACTCATAATAAGGTCCCTTGTCCCAATCAAAGCAATGATTATCCCCACCAAAGGGTTGGTTTTCGCAATTTGTTATTGGCCAGTTATCGTGGAAGGGCTCCCAAAGCAGGGAAATAACGTTCATTTCCATACATTTGAATAGGTAAAGATCTATCAATTTCATCATATTTTCACAAAGCTGCTGAGCAGGTCTAAAAATAAAACTTTCAGCATACAAACCGACGAGACCAAATTTGCCACTACTCAAGTCGGCAAGTGCACCAAAAGCATCCTTGAGTCGCATCACTTGGTCAGCGTTATTTTCAGCGTCTTGGAATAATTTTACTAACGATAGCGCTTCCACATTCAATTGTTTCAAGCTTCCGAGGAAATTCTTGATTCCGGTGCGTGCTTTCGTAAATTCTTTTCCGATATCGGCTAGATTTAATATTCCTTGCTCTGCCTTTTGTACTAGGTCGTCAACAACCTTTTTTGCGGCGTTACACGTTAAGTAAGTAATCGAGTTGTCATCTTCGCCACAAGAGAAGTACTGTGAAGGCTTTGGAGAATTGAGTGCTTCGATGATAAGGTCAAGGTCAGTCCCCATGTCCGTCAATGTCCTGGATATGGGATCATTTGAGTTCTTGCCAAATTGCTTCCAGAGTTCATAACGTGCGACTCGATGGGCAAGTAAATTACTTTCTGCCTCATCATCCATGAGTTCCTGAATGTTCTCCCAGTGATTGTCCTTTGCTGGGGGAGGTTCTTCCGTTAATACGTGCGTTGGCGTTGGCATTGACGTTAGAAAGACACATGCCAAGAGTAATACTATCAGTGCTGATCTGACCTTCATACTGATCCTCCGTAAATGTTGATTTGAGAAATTCCAAATAGACGAATAGTTGCTAGTGTCATATCACATTTGTGATGTCATTCTGAGCGAAGCGAAGAATCTCATTACCAACCAGCGAGATTCTTCGGTTATCCATACGGATTCTCTGAGAATGACAGTGTGTCAGGGCAGGATCGACGCAACACTAGTGCCTAGCGCAGTTTTCAAGTAGGCTTTCTAGCTAGATTCTCAACAAAACTGAAGTCTTATGAAAAGCTCCGTTTGAAGTGTCTTAATATAGAAGCCATTATCTTTTATAAAACCATTCTTCAGGGTCCTCGGCGTGTTTGCTTACCACGAATTCCAATATATTGTCATATAATCTGTATTCTTCGCCCAATGCCATAACGTGCCCGGTTGGGTCTTGGAGTTCGCCTTCTTGGTTGAATATCTCAAATTCGAGACTCCAAATCCCCAAGTCGAAAGGTTCTGGATAGTTAAAGGTAACTGTTTGTGTTTCTCCAGGGGGAATAGTAACGGTCTTCGTCTCTTTTCGGACAAGCTTTCCACTGGGATTTCTGAGCTTGAATTTGATTGTTAATGATGATAAATCGGATGCATCAACGTCTAGAAGGAATTCGCCTGTTCCCCTGTCATTGATCCAAGTGTCTCCGTTGTATAGTGACCCGACGAAAACATAGTAGCCAGGTTTTGATGTAGGGGTTGTTTGGTAGAAAAAATCAACTGTGGCTGTCTCGCCAGCCGCGATGGAAACAGGAATTTCTATGACGTCTGTCTCCTGGTCGGGATCGAAGAGGGTGAATCGTATTTTGTCGCAATCCTGGTCATCCAAGTTTCGGATCACTGTGGGTATTTGGACTGTCTCGCCTGGGGAGAACGCGCGATTAGTAGCGGGCGCGTAGTTGGCCACATCACTGGAGATTTCGATACTGTCAGACTGCCCAAACTCCGGCATCTCCTCTTGATCATCAAGTGCCCAGGTGATCATGTCCCTGAGCAGATGTAATTCATCCTCTGTTGACTCCCCTTCCCCATAAGCCCAATCAGGGCGGGCAGTTGTGGCAATGACTGTTCCCCATAGAAGAGGTTCTTCTTCATCCTTTCGGTTGATCTCTATGTTGTTCCACTCATACCGGTACATAATCATCACAGGCATATCGTTTTCGGTTGTATTGAGCAGAACCTCGGTGTTCTTCGGTAAACCAGTGAAATAACCATTGATGTTCATATCTGGCGTTACTGAATCCTGTCCGGAAAGAATATGGTGATAGGTCTGGATTCCAACTGATGATTCTTTGGAACCTTTGTTATCTTGCCAGCCGCTTCCCACAACTTCTCCCTTTGGCAAAGCACTGTATGCATTTCCATCCTCTTGGGAAAATACGATGATAGTACCATTCCATTTGACATATTCCCGAAGATAGTCTTTGAATTCTTGCGAAGGATCCAAACCATTGGTAGGGATAATGAGAACAGGATTTCTCAGTTCCGTTGAGTAATCACCCAAAAAAGAATGGGCTATTTTCAACTTTGAGAGCATCTTCCCAGTTGCTTCTGCATGCCCATTGTCTAGAATGACAACCTCTGCATCATCTTTCTCGTAGTTTTCACCAGAATCACAGCCAACCATTACACTGTCCAGAAAAACAACCAGTAATAGCACCAAGATCAAGAACACCGTTTTTTGAAACATATCACTCCTCCTTCATCGGAAGCATCACTCAAAGTTTTGCTCCCAAATATTGCGGCCATAACATCACAGAGCAATTGGTCCAACAACTCGCCAACACATCAAATCAGGGTATACAAACCCGTGATCGGTGTATTGTGATTTCTTTATAATAAACCGCAATGCAGGTATTGAATTACGTTTGGGAATCAGCGCTTGTTTTTTGTTTATTCTTTGTTTACTTTGCACATTATCAAGATGATAACATGTTGTTTAGTGGTTTGTCTGTCGCGGAAATCGTTACACAATGTAGACAAAATGATGACACTGGTATAAGTATTTTAGGTGTTTTGTGATGCGTTGAGCTCATCTCAGGGTCCCGGCCCTTTTCGCGATTACTGGTTGAAAAAGGCGCTGAGACGATGGTCGCCTCCACGATGCTGCCCCCTTTGAGCAACAATCCTTGTTTTCCCAGGAACTCGTTCACCTCTTCAAACAGCTCAGACGTCAATTGATGCTGCTCTAACAATCGGCGAAAGTTAAGAATTGTCGTCTCATCCGGAACAGGTCTTCCCCTAACTCAATACCGGCAAACTGACGTATCGACTCTATGTCATAAAGCGCGTCTTCCATCACCTCGTGGGAGCTTAATCAGAGGTTCCTTAAATGATTTGACACGTGCAGACACATATGAATTGAAGCT
>JABMQN010000015.1 GCA_013203045.1 Chloroflexota bacterium | reverse complement strand
GGCCAGCGGGGAGTATAACGGCAGTTCGGTGTTTGCCACTGATAATGGGGATTATGCCACCTGGACACCCAACCTGCCAGTAGCCGGAACCTACGATGTGTATGCCTGGTGGAGCTACCATCCGCTGCGTGCTACGAATGCACCATATACCATCGATCATGCTATCGACTCCACTACCGTACGGGTCGATCAGGCCGATTCTAGTATAGCCAATGACTGGTTCTACCTGGGCACCTTTCAGTTCGATGCCGGTACCGGGGGAAGCATCACTATTACCCGAGAAAGCGATGCCACCTATACCAGTGCGGATGCGGTCAAGTTCGTTCCCGTAATTGATTAGGGCCCTATCAAAGAACAGTTTGTGAAAATGATCTTCACGTTCAATGACTGCTCCAAAACCACTAGATATTGACGATACTCATTCATGGAACTTCGTCCACGTCTAATATATTGCCTAGATCAGTTTCTTTCTACAGGTCATTCGTCATCACAGGCTTCATAAAATACCAAGAAAGTGCCATTGTGATTTGGGGGTTGCCCCTCTGGACGTCTCAAGCATAGTCAATACAATATATCACAGGTTTATTATTGGAGAGATGATACCTACCATGACTTGAGATGGCCGGCAATGCCAAGCATTATCCACCGCACCGTGCTTATTGCATACCCGCAGCGGATAGGATATGGTAGGGGCAAATAAGCACGGTAGTTCAGGAACGAGCCATTACCTCACCAATCTGGTATGAACCTCAGATATGAAGCATTATCAAACTTTAAAATGAACCTGAATTTGTACACCACAGAATGCAGAATAAAATAGTTGCAAGTGTGACTTCGGAAGCCTATAATGGGTTATTCTCGTTAGAATCCCACTCATGAGTCAAATCGTGTCTATCGGAAAAACGGAGGGACCAGTGTCTGGATCAAGTGATTCGCAAGATGAATTGTTGGCTCTGGTTGAGAAAAATTCTATAGAAAGCGGTTTATCCTCTCAAAAGCTTACAGAAGCCAAAAGATGTATGTGGCTTTTCGTTCGATATCATAAAACCAGCCCAAGGAGGCTCATGTGAAACGGAAGATCAGGAAGGCAGCAGTCCTCGGGGCAGGCGTTATGGGGAGCACCATAGCAGCCCATCTGACAAATGCGGGTATTCCGACGTATCTTCTTGATATCGTTCCCAGCTCACTTGCTGATGATGATAAGAAGAAAGGATTAACCCAAGACTCTCTTGCCTTCAGGAGCAAACTTGCTATTGCCGGTGTTGCCAATGCACGCAAAGCAGCCCCCGCCGCATTTTTCATCCCTGAGAATGCCAGACTGATCACCCCAGGCAACTTTAATGACCACATGGAATGGTTGGGTGATGCCGATTGGATTATCGAGGTAGTAGCGGAGAATCTTGAGATTAAAAAGTCACTATTCCGGAAAGTGGAACAGTTCAGAAAGCCGGGCGCTATTGTGAGCACAAATACCTCTGGGCTCGCCATAAACAAGATGACGGAAGAGACATCTCAGGAGTTTAGAGAGCATTTTCTAGGCACTCACTTCTTCAATCCTCCGAGGTACATGAAACTCTTGGAGATCATTCCCGGTGCTGATACCAGTAAAGATGTTGTTGAGTTCATGGCAGAATTCTGTGAAAAACAGCTTGGCAAGGGAATAGTCTTTGCCAAAGATACCCCCAACTTCATTGCCAACAGAATCGGTGTGCATGGGGCTATCACCGCTGTTAGATATATGATGGAGAATGGTTATACCGTTGAAGAGGTGGATGCTATCACCGGACCTCCCATGGGGCGGCCAAAAAGCGCTACTTTCAGAACTGCGGATATGGTTGGGCTGGATGTTCTTGTTCATGTGATAGAAAACGTACGCGACAATGCTGGAGATGAAAAAGAACGAGAAGAGTTTGCTGTCCCTGAGCTTTTAACAAGGATGGTAGAAGCGGGCCTACTTGGTGACAAAACCCAGAAAGGCTTTTATCAGAAAGTCAAAACAGAGGAGGGTTCGCAGATACATGAACTCGATTTTAATACGTTGGAATATGTCCCCCAGAAAAAGGTCAAGTTTTCTTCAATCGGTGAAGTAAGGCAGATTGGCGATCCTGCAAAGAGAGTAAAGGCTCTGGTAGGTTCGGACGATCGGGCGGGTCAGTTTGCATGGGCAGTCTTGAAAAAAACACTACTATACTGTGCCAGCAAGATCCCCGAGACGTCGGATGACATTGTGAATATTGATAGAGCCATGCGCTGGGGATTTAACTGGGAACTCGGACCTTTTGAGATTTGGGATGCCATCGGTGTTAAAGAATCGGTTGAAAGAATGCAAAACGAAGGGGAGCAAATCCCGGAAAACGTCGCACAAATGCTCGGGGCAGGTAAGGGGAAATTCCACGAGAAGATTGATGGGAAAGACCGATACTACTGTTTTGCAAATGCGGACTACCTTGAGATCGAAGAGAAACCTCAGATAATTATTCTTCCCGCTGTCAAAGAGAAGAATCTGATCAAGGCGAATCCAGGGGCCAGTCTAATTGATATCGGCGATGGTGTGGCCTGCCTGGAATTCCATTCGCCCAGCAGTGCTATTGGATACGATTTTATTGACATGATCAATTACAGCGTTGGGGTGGCAGAAGAGAACTTCCAAGGGCTTGTAATTACTAATCTTAGCCCGAACTTCAGTGTTGGGGCGAATCTGATGATCGTCTTCTTTGAAATTCAGCGTAGAAACTGGGATGGACTCGATTTCCTGATCAGGCAGTTTCAACGTGGGTGCAGGCGAATCAAATATGCTGAGTGTCCGGTGATAGTAGCACCTGCGGGTATGACCTTGGGTGGGGGGTGTGAAGTCGCTATGGCTGCGAGCAGAGTGAGGGCCCATGCTGAAACATATATGGGATTGGTGGAAGTTGGGGTTGGGGTGATTCCTGCTGGCGGTGGATGTCTGGAAATGCTGGTACGCAATACTCAATGGGTGCCAGACGCTGTTCCAAGTGCATCCCCCATAGGGAGCCAACCTGATCTCACTCCCTATACAGCCATTGCGTTTGAGACAATTGCTCTAGCCAAAGTATCAACCAGCGCTCGGGAAGCACAGGCGCTGGGATATTTGAGTCCGGAAGATAAGATCAGTATGAACCGAGATCATCTTATCCACGATGCCAAGGAGACCGTGATTGCCATGGCAAGGGAAGGCTATTCGCCATCAAGACCAAGGGATAATATAAGGGTGGCCGGAAGATCGGGTAAGGGTCTCATGGATATGGCAGTCTATGCCATGGTTGAAGGACAACATGTGAGCGAATACGATGCTCATATTGCCAGGAAAATAGCATCTGTGTTGACTGGTGGGGAAGTGGAGAAGAACACTCTTGTAGATGAGCAGTACATATTGGATCTCGAGAGAGAAGCATTCCTTTCTTTGTCTGGAGAAAAGAAGACGCAGGATAGAATGCTGCATATGTTAAAAACAAATAAACCATTGCGGAATTGATCATTACTCAAAGGGGATCGCGATGAAAGAAGCAGTTGTAGTATCGGCGGTGAGGACAGCGATCGGGAGGGCTCCGAATGGGGCTCTAAAGAACGCAAGGCCAGAGTACCTAGCTGTTAAAGTGGTAAAAGAAGCGGTAAAGAGAGCCTACGGGCTTCAGAGAGAGGATATCGATGATGTTGTTATCGGATGTGCTTTTCCTGAGGGAGAACAGGGGATTAACATAGGCAGGATTGTTGCACTCAAGGCAGAGCTCCCGGATACGGTTCCCGGACAGACCGTGAACAGATTCTGCGCATCGGGCCTCGAAGCAATTGCGATAGCATGCGAGAGAATCATGTGTGGTTTTGCGGATGTGATGGTGGCGGGTGGGGTTGAGCATACCAGTCGTGTTCCAATGGGAGGGAACAATCCTCTTCCCGATCCGGACCTGACTGAGAATTATCCTGCGGCGTATATACCAATGGGACTTACGGCAGACAAAGTGGCTCAGCGTTTTAACATCAGCAGGGAAGATCAGGACAAGTTTGCTGTCGAGAGCCATCGTAGAGCTGCGAAGGCCACCGTTGAGGGGAGATTTAATGAGCAGATACTACCGATTACCTTAAAAGAAAATACATTCGAAAATGGAAGTGTTGTGAAAACCGAGAAGGTGTTTAGCGCCGATGAGTGCGTGAGACTGGATTCTTCTGTAGAAAAACTATCGACACTAAGACCGGCATTTCATGCTAAAGGTACAGTTACGGGGGCCAATTCTTGCCCATTAAACGATGGCGCAGCAGCGTTGGTAATTATGTCCAGGGAGAAAGCTGAAGAATTGGGACTTAAACCGATGGCTGTTTTCAGGTCATATGCAGTGGGCGGTGTTGACCCCGAGATTATGGGAATCGGCCCGGTGGTGGCTGTCCCAAAAGCATTGAAATATGCCGGGATCAATATGAGCCAAGTCGATCTTGTCGAGTTGAACGAGGCATTTGCATCCCAGGCTTTATACGTAATAAGAACCTTGGGGATGGACCCGGAAAAAGTGAATGTGAATGGTGGAGCCATAGCTCTGGGGCATCCGTTCGGGTGTACAGGAGCGTATCTCACAACCAAGTTGCTCCACGAGATGGAATCAAGAAGTTCAAAGTATGGCGTGGTAACAATGTGTGTGGGTGGGGGTATGGGGGCAGCGGCTGTTTTTGAACGAGAAAACTAGTGGTAAGTCAACTGGGAAAATATCAGTTATGCGTATTTTCACCCTCACCTCACCTCGCCCTTCAAGAGAGAGGAAGTCCTCTCGCCCTTGGGGGAGTGTAGGGGCATATGGCCTCCCTTACTAGTGAGGGGGACAGTGAAGGGTTGGGAGGGCTGACAGCCGACATCTGATAGATGACAACGCAATAGGGAAAAGAGGAGGTCATGGAAGTGCAGGAAATTAAAAAGGGTGCTTCGTTTCTTGTTGAGGGTACATCGCCACAGGAGATATTTACTCCTGAGGACTTCACTGATGAACACAGGATGATAATCAAGACCACAAAGGACTTCGTCAAAAACGAGGTTCAACCGAACAGCGAAACGATCGAACACAAAGACTTTGAACTCACTCGTAAACTGACCCGGCAGGCGGGAGAGATAGGTTTATTGGGTGCAGGAATCGAGGAGAGATTCGGTGGAACCGGATCTGATACGATAGCTCCACTCATTATTACTGCTAATTTAGCGGGGGCTGGTTCACTTGCGCTGACGGTGGGTTGTCACCTGGGAATTGGCATGTTACCCATAGTCTATTTTGGTAATATGTCTCAGAAGGAAAAGTATATTCCCGGTTTGGCAAGTGGTGAGAAAATCGGCGCTTATGCCCTCACTGAACCCCTTTCTGGTAGCGATGCGCTTTCTTTGAGAACCAAGGCAGTTTTATCTGATGACGGCAAATATTATGTGCTTAATGGTGAAAAGCAGTTTATCACTAATGGTGGTTTTGCAGACGTGATAATCACCTATGCGCGAGTGGATGATAAAGTAACGGCATTTATCGTGGAGCGGGGTTTTGAAGGAGTGTCCACAGGCCCGGAAGAGAAAAAAATGGGGGTCCGCGGTAGCTCTACAACCAGTGTTGTATTTGAGGATGCAAAGATACCCGTGGAGAACGTGCTTTTTGAGATTGGAAGAGGCCATGTAGTGGCACTCAACATACTTAATGTGGGCAGGCTTAAACTTGCAGGGGCGTGCGTTGAAGGGGCAAAAATTTGTATTGAGTACAGTGCGAAATACGCCAAGACAAGAGAGCAGTTTGGAAAACCTATTTGCCAATTCGGATTGATAAAACACAAGCTTGCCGAAATGGCTACAAGGACATACATTGCGGACAGCATGTTCTGGCGAACAGGAGGCCTTGTGGATGGGATACTTGCCTCTGTTGACCTGTTGGCAGAGGACAGTGGACAGCAAAGTGCCAAGGGTATCTCGGAATATGCCACCGAGTGTGCCATAAACAAGGTCTATTGCTCAGAGGTGCTGGACTTCGTTGCCGATGAAGCAGTTCAGATTCATGGGGGATATGGTTTTATCGAAGAGTATCCCGTCGAGCGAATATACAGGGATAACAGGATAAACAGGATATTCGAAGGAACAAATGAGATCAACAGACTTACGACGCTCGATTGGATATTGAGGAAGGCTTTAAAAAATGAAATCCCTCTTTTTGATGAAGCCAAGAAATTGAGTGGTGAACTATTAACCATCGAACCAGCATTTCCCAGTTTGGAAGATGGTCCTTTGGAGTATCAGCAGAAGCTTGTGGATATGGCCAAGAAGGTATTCCTGCTTACAGCAGGTGCGGCAGCACAAAAGTACGGCCTAGAGTTACCTGAGGAACAGGAAGTGTTGGGCTTTTTAAGTGACATCGCAATTGAGATCTATGCCATGGAGAGCGGCCTTTTAAGAACTCAAAAGGCGGTGGAGTCTGTTGGAGAAGAGGAATCGAGTGTGAAGATCGACATGGTCAAGGTATATGTGAATGAGGCCATGAAGAGAATAGACGATTATGCCAGCCAGATACTTGCCGCGATGGAGACAGGTGACGTGCTTCATATCCAATTGGGGGCACTGAGGAAACTTTCGAGCCTCGTTCCCATAAATACCATAGAGACAAGAAGACGGATTGCTGATCGTATCATTGAAGCTGAGAACTATGCTTGTTAAGATGAGTATTGACAAAACGATTGAGATAGTATGTAATTCGACTAACAGTTTATGACTGTAGGCAAGAATAAAAATATGAAGAATGAGACAGAAAGGGGATGATAATATGAGAGATTACGGGTAGACTAATGCAAGCAATAAATGGTGAACCTACTTTTTAAAAAGAAAACAATACATGAGAAAGAGAAGGAGGTCACGGCTATGAAGAGACTGGCATTTCTACTGACTCCCATTTTAGTATTGGCACTTGTCCTCGGAGGGCTCGCCTGTGGCGACGACGATGATGACAAGGCACCGACGCAACCCCCAACAGCAACTACTCAGCCCACAGATACTTCGACACCCCCTCCGCCCCCTCCTACTGCAGCCGGAACAATAAAGATCGGTATTATTGGACCTATGGAATTTGTGCAAGGCGAGCATCATTGGTATGGAGCACAAATGGCCCGAGATGAGATAAACGCTGCCGGAGGTATATCTGTAGCGGGAGAAATGTATCTGATTGAGTTGGAGCGAGCAGACTCCAATGAGCTTTTTAGTACAGCTGATGCTGTGACTGCTATGGAACGATTGATAACAGCGGACAATGCAGATTTCGTCATGGGTGGAATCAGGTCGGAGGCGGTTCTGGCCATGCAGGATGTGGCCATGGATTACAAAACGATATTCTTGGGTTGCGGTGCCTCCGAGGCAGAGCTGTGCGCGCGAGTGAAACAAGATTATGACCGCTACAAATACTGGTTCAGAGTTACCCCATTCAGCGGTTTAAACCTGGTGAAAAATGTACTATTTGAACTGGGAATAGCTGGTGCTATCATCACACAGGGCACCGGCTTCGAAGGGCCGTTAAAAGTTGCGGTTCTGGCTGAGGAAGCAGCCTGGTCTGAACCTGTTGTGGGTGCACTAAACGCATTTGTGCCCGCGAAGCTGGGAATGGAAATAGTAGGTGTATGGAAACCATCTGCAACAGCCACAGATGTTTCGACCGAATTATCGGCAATCGAAAACTCCGGTGCACACATTGTTGTGCCAATACTATCGGGGCCGGTGGGAATTCCCTATGGAAAGCAATTGGGTGAGCTTGAAATACCAGTAGCTTCGGTAGGTATCAATGTAGAAGCGCAGAAGGTCGGGTTCTGGGACGCAACCGGTGGTTATGGTAACTATATGACGGACCTGAACTTCTATGCTCAGGGTGTCGCAGTTACAGAAAAATCCGTCGCCTTTGTCGACGCATTCATAGAAAAATTCGACGAAATACCGACTTATAATGCCGGTACATATGAGGCGATCCTACTTTTGAAGGGGGCCATTGAACGCGCGGGAACTCTGGATACTGATGCAGTTGTTGCCGAACTTGAAAAGACGGATATGATTGGACCTGGGGCAAGGATAGTCTTCACCGGGAATGATACCCCAGAACCTCATGATATAACCTATGGTCCCGGGTATGCAACAGCTATTGCAACTCAATGGCAAGATGGCGAGATGAAATGCATATGGCCAAACCTGGGTGTCGATGAGTGGGAAGGTATTATGTATGATGGCACGGTTATGTGGCAGATACCTCCTTTGCTAGCACAAAGGCTTTCTTCCGAATAAGTATTCTTTTCTTTAGTAAGAATTCAAAAGCGATGCGATCCATGAGTGCAAGTGATGGATCGCATCGCAAGTTAAACAAACATTAAACGCAAGAAATGCAATGATCGAAGGGATCCTCATTAACGGACTTGTTAAGGCGGGGCTCTATGCTCTGCTAGCAACGGGCTTCTCACTCATTTTCGGCGTCACTAGAATCATCAATCTTGCCCATACCGCTCTCTATATGCTCGCAGCCTATGGATTGTACTACTTTGGACAGGAGCTCGGACTTTCTCTTGGTGTATCAATTGCGCTAGCGTTAGTCGTTACCGTCATTATTGGTGCGCTCACGTACAAATTATTTATTGAACGTATACGCGAGCATCACATGACGGTTCTCCTGATAACCCTCGCGTTTGCCATTATATTCGAGGAAGCCATGGCGCGGGAATTTAGTCGCGATGCTGTTACAGTGCCCAGCTTTATTTCTGGCTATTGGGAAGTGGCTGGCGTCAAAGTGCTGATTCAACGCTGGTTAGCTCTTGGAACGGCTTTTGTTGCACTGATTGGGTTATGGTTGCTTTTAACCAAGACAAAACTTGGTACGGCTATCAGGGCCGCTGGTCAGGATGCTGAAGTTGCCAACCTCATGGGGATAAACGTTCCCAGAACGTTTCTTATAACTGCTGGACTGGCGGCAACACTGGCAGCTATTTCCGGTATTGTTATAGGTCCAACGTTAGGTGTTGTACCTCATATGTGGACAGATCCACTTATAATGGTGATGGCTATAGTTGTGCTTGGAGGGTTGGGAAGTCTCAAAGGGAGCGTTATTGCGGCATTCATTCTGGCGTATGTAGAGGTGATAGTTTGTTATAGCTTCCCGGAGCATTGCTACATGAGCAGAGCCATTGCACTTGGAGCCATGATTTTAACACTGATGGTCAGGCCGGAGGGCCTGTTTGGTACATCCTTCGAGGAAGAGAGATTATAAGTTGATAAGTCGGCTGATAAGGGATTTTAATGGGGATGTGCTCACTGTTCCGGGGCGAGTAATTGCCCTGATTTTTGTTTTTGTGTTACTGCTTTTCCCGCTTGCTAATAATGACCCCCATATACTTCGAATTCTTATCATGGCGAATATCTATGTGGTCTTCGCCGTAAGCTGGGACCTTCTCTCTGGTTATACGGGACAGATGAACCTGGGCCATGCACTTTTCTTTGGAGTTGCGGCGTATGTAGCCGCTTTGTTGAATATCCACTACGGTCTGGACCCATGGCTGACAATCCCCATAGGTGGAGTAGCTGCAGCGATAGCCGGACTATTAGTATGTTTGCCCGCATTAAGGCTACGCGGACCGTATCTCGCTCTGGTAACATTGGCACTTCCATTTGTGGCTGTTGCTATCGTATTGCTGTTTAAGTCCACTACAAATGGTGATATGGGACTTTATGGCATTGGCAGGATTTTCTCATCATTCGAAGATCCTCGCGATAATATGATAGTAACATACTTCTTTTCCCTGGTAATGATGTTACCTTCAGTCCTGATAATGTGGAAACTTACCGATGCCAGAAGTAGCATTGTTAGATTGGGGATTATATTCCATGCTATTCGGGAAGATGAAATTGCTGCTCGGGCTTGTGGGATAAATACCGTACGATACAAGTTCATAGCCTTCGCTGTGGGCGGTTTCTTTGCTGGTATCGCGGGTGGATTCTATGCTCACTTTTTAAGGGTGGTCAATCCACAGGATACACTTGGTGTTTTCCTCTCGTTTGAGGTAATCATGTACACTGTCTTTGGTGGAATTTGTTCCATTTATGGCGCGGTAGCCGGGGTCTACTTTGCGCGTGCTTTCGTTTGGGATTATCTTCTCACCGATGTAGTTGAAGTAGATGTTGGTATCAAACGTATGTCACTTGCCATAATAATGGTACTGGTTCTACTTTTCATGCCGCAAGGGATTGCAGTGTGGATTCGGGACAAAATCGAAAAAACATGCCCTCGGTGTAAACTTAACAATGCGTTCTTCCGGCGTAATTGCCGAGCCTGCGGGGCCGAATTACATGTTGTCAAAAAGAAATCTATAGCCCCAGATATGTCTTCCGGATAGTCTCGTCGTGCAACAGTTCCTGAGGTGTGCCGTGGGCAACAACGTGCCCTCTTGACATAACGTAGCTTCTTTTTGCCAGATCGAAGGTAAAGCTAATGTCCTGTTCGGCGAGGAGGACAGTTACTCCTAAGTCGTGGTAGATTTCCTCAACACGTTTGAATAGATCTTCTTTCAACTTGGGTGCAAGTCCAGAGGATGGTTCATCAACCAGCATAAGCTTCGGCTGGTGCATGAGAGCCCTTCCGATGCAGAGCATTTGTCGTTCACCTCCGGATAACGTGCCGGATATTTGTTTCTCTCTCTCCTTTAGCCTTGGAAAGAGATCGTATACCCTGGAGAAATTATCTTTGACCTGAGCCTTGTTCTTGCACATATGTGCTCCGGCTAGAAGGTTTTCCTTGACGGTCATCTCAGGAAAAGGGCGGCCCCTCTCCGGGCAAAGAACCAGTCCTCTCCTGGCTATCTCGGATGCAGACATTTTATCGATTCGCTTTCCCTCGAATTCCACGGTTCCTTCGATTGTAACGTTTGCCCCGGTAGTGCCCTTGGAGATATCTTTCTCCCACTTGATCAATCCGGATATGGCGCGGAGCAGGGTTGTCTTGCCTGCGCCATTTGGGCCCACAAGGCCGACCAGTTCGCCTTTTTCAACTTTCAGGCTCGCCTGATCAAGAACCATGGCGGTGTCATAGCAGATAGTGACATTATTTACTTCAAGCAATGAGCACCTCTTTGCCGGTATAGGCTTTGATTACTTGCTCATTTTTAGAAATCTCTTCGGGAGTGCCCTGAGCGATGACCTCTCCAAAGTTGATAACGACAATTCTATCAACCATCTTCATGAGTTCAGGTAGCTTGTGTTCCACAATGAGCATTGCCGGTCCCTCACTGTGAAGTCGCCCGAATCTTCCACCCTTATGCAGTCTTTGAATCGATCTGGCCATGAGGTCCGTTTCGCCGGGATTGAGTCCACCGAATGGTTCGTCCAGCATCAGGAGTTCCGGTTCAGTGGCAATCGCCTTGGCTACCTCAAGCCGTTTAAGGTCTCCATGAGATAGTACGGAAGCGGGTTCAAGAGCAAGGTCTGCAATTCCTACAAATTCCAATGCATCTCGAGCTTTTACTTCCACCCTCTTGACCCATTCACCTGATCTTGATGCACGCGGTGAAAGGCATGCGACCATTACATTGGCTATGATAGGAAGGCGACGGAACGGTTTCACTACCTGAAAAGTCCCGGCTATTCCTCGATCTACAATGGTCCACGGACGGCGTTTGGTGATGTCTTCACCTTTGAATCGGACTTTCCCGGAGCTAGGTTTGAGTATACCGAGAACGCATCGAATAAGAGTGCTTTTCCCAGCGCCGTTAGGCCCTATCAGCCCCACAATTTCATCCCTCCCAATTTGGAAACTGACATTGTTGACCGCCGATAGGCCACCAAAGTTCTTACTGAGATTCTCAACTTCGAAGAAAGGTGTCATCCTATATCTCGCTCTCCTCTCTCAACTCTCTGCGCGAAACTTTGCCAACGTCTGTTTTAGGAACTTCGCCTCTAAATTCGATTATCTTGGGAACCTTATAATGGGCCAGTTTTTCCTTACAGTACTGAACGATTTCCTCTTCCTGTACTTTACCCCTGGCTTCTGCTTGCAGGACAACAACTGCCTTTATATTCTCGCCAACTCTCTGATCAGGGATGCCAATCACCCCTGCATCCTTCACCTGAGGGTGACTGGTCAGGACCTCTTCTACCTCCCGGGCAAAGACGGCATAGCCCTTGTATTTAATCATGTCTCTTTTTCTATCGTAAAAATAGAAATAGCCATCTTCATCCATTTTGGCGAGGTCGCTGGTTCTGAGCCATGTTTCACCATCTATCTCTACCAGTACGGTATTGGTTTCCTCTTCCCTGTTCCAATAACCTTTCATTACCTGCGGACCCTTGATAGCGAGTTCACCCACTTCACCGATGGGGAGAAAATCAGTACTTTCCGGATCGAGAATGGCGGCTACGGTGCCCGGTGTTGGTATACCAAAAGAGCCAATAACCGGTTTGTCATAGGGATTTAAATGCGATACAGCGCTTGTTTCTGTCATGCCATAACCTTCGTGAATCCTGACACCGGTTCGATTTTCCCAGCCTTCAGACGTATCTTTATGAAGGGCATCGGCACCCGAGATAAGAACTTTAAAACGTTTCCAATTGACTCTGTTTGTCTTTACATGATTTCTGAATACTTCATACAAAGCCGGAACGCCATAGAAAATAGTGGCTCTATGATTCTCGATTGCATTCAGGATTTCTTCGGGATTTGGGGTAGTGAATATTACCAGCTTATCGCCCCGAACCAGTTCGCAAAGCATTAGTACAACCTGTCCATAAATATGATAGAACGGCAAATAGGCTATAGCCGTCTCTTTGCCGTCCTCGAAAACAGGGGCGAAAACTGCCTGAATCGATGATGCCACTGCCAGCAGGTCACTATGAGTCAGCATCGCACCTTTTGGCAAACCGGTTGTTCCTCCGGTGTAAGGGAGTGTCGCCAAATCGTTTGTTGGATCGAAATCTATCTTTGGAGGATTGGGGGGGTATTTTTTAAGCAGGTCCTGAAAGCGATGGACCCCCTCTTTTTCAGAGATACCGGACGGGGAAGATTTTTGATATGCACTTCGCAGTATACCTTTCCCCAATAGTTTTTTCATTTTGGGAAGATATTCTGTGATATCAGCAAGGATAACCTGATCAAGCTCAACTTTTGCCTTCTCAACGTGATCATAAAGAATATCCTGGCAAACGATAATCCTGGCGCCACTGTCCTCGATTTGATGTCTGATTTCCGAGGAAACATAGACCGGACTGATGGGAGTGAGTACGGCCCCGGCTTTAAGAGCGCCGAAATAGGCTATCACAAATTGGGGGGAGTTTAGCAGCAATAGGGCTACTCTATCACCTTTCTGGACTCCCAGTTCGTGCAAGGCAGTAGCGAACCTGTCTATCTCACCCTTCAATTGTTTGTAACTTATTTTGGCGCCATAGAAAACTAGAGCGGTGTTGTCTTTCCATTTCTCCATAGCCTGATCGAGAATCTGTGGCACGGAGGTGTTGGGAGGATCGATATTAGCGGGAACGCCTTCAAGATAGAGTTTTAACCAGGGTCTGGCCTCATAGCTGGCTTTGGCGTCCATAATGCCCCCCTATCTTATCTATGAAGAGATTACAGAATTCTAGCATCTGCTGTGGTGATCGTCAATGATAAAAATGGTAAACATAGTTGTTCAATGGTTATTCGTAGAAAAGAGTTTCTGCTGGCTGAATCGAGGGCTGTGGGTATAGTGCCGGATCTGTCCAGTTGTCAGGTATAGTATCTTGGCCGAAGGTGAATACCTGGCATCCTTTTATTCCGGCACAATGAGACGAATGGAGTAACTTATGGAAATCCTCTGTTGTTGAACGTTGTGTCCAAATGGCAGAAATTGGTTCAAGGGTCTTCGTGTAATAGATGAATGGATTATTGACCAGGAAATCTTGCAGTCCCGGGGAGTTATTGAGAAGAATCATGAAGGTATAGTCGAAGGGATCATGATCTGGAACAATACTGCCCAGCCATCGAGTTTTAAATTTAGTTACTCCATCACTGAGTACCGGTCGTGAACCACCAATATGTATTTTCTGATAGCCTTTTCTTTTCATTTCGTCGATGGTGAAATAGTAAGCAGCCCCAAGTACGCCTTGCTTAACATATTCGAAATCTCCGTTTCTTACTGCCATCTTTCTGAAGAAGATACCCGCTTCTCGATACTCAACGAGTGATCCTCCTACCACCTCCCCCCTTTTTCTAATGAGGAATAAGTCTGAATGAGAAAAGAGGTTCATTTCATGAGAATATGATCCTATACGAGCGGTATCTTCGTATCGATTGTTGACATAAGGGGTTAGCATGTTGTAATAGAAATCGTCAAAATGGATTAAATCATGGGTAACTTCAAAAGTAAGCCCGTATTTCTTAATCAAACGCCGTGTGTCTCGAAACCCTGAACGACTGAGTTTACATAACTCATCTAAGGGTGGTGATATATCGATTTCCATATCGATCCACTCGGGTATTTTGAAGACAAGCTGTTTTTCAAGCTGGTGCGCCAAAAAGGCATCGGGTTGTAAGATAAGCATAGAACAATCAGGGCGTTCCTTTTTTATGTAATTCTGAATTCTATAAGATAAACGGTTACCGATATTCCGCTCTTCCCAATTGGAACCCAGAACTTGTTTTGCCCAGTAGTTCTTGGTTATGGAATTCTTCCCGGCATATGCAAAAGAAAGAGGTTTCCCTTCGATTTGGCTGTTACCAGAGAAAATAGATACAGGGAGGTACAGCCTTTTTGCTTGGGTATAGCTCCAAGTAAAAGGTTTTGAAATTTGATGCAGTAGTGATATGTTCATAAAAGTGTTGCTCGTCTTACGTTCGGGATACAACAACAGAAGCTGACTTGGGTATTGGGAGGGACGCAGCGTTGTTACAAAATAAATCAAGCATTTTTGCGACCATTACCGGCATGGTGAGAGTCGTCCAAATACTGCTTATCGACGTCTAAGGTGGTTTACCAAAAAAGGAAGGGGATCATTCAAATAGTAAGGCCAACTTGTTCCTCGATAAACAGGAGCAGTATATGATTTGCCCGGACCCAATATCATCGTCTTTAGCTGTTTTATCAGCGGCCTGACGATAATAAAGCTCTCTGTTGAATAGTCAGGTACAGGGAAGGGAATCCCTAATCCCGCGAGACTGGCCCAATATGGAAAATTGACTCCTGCGCAATGAGATCCCAGCAGAGATGCCCAAAAGCGGGGATTGAGTTCTAGTATTTTAACTTGTTTTTCTTGCTCATTATATCGCAGATCGATATGGGCTACGCCGCTGAAGTTGAGCTCATGCATCAGTTTTGTCACTGTATCCAATACCTCATCGTTTTGTACAAATCTGATCCCCCACCAATTATCAAATGCTCGTGGGTTAGGGATTTCAACATCCTGGATTGTGTATGCCAGAATTTTCCCGTCAAGGCAGAGAAGGCTGCAGCCCATGTCATGTCCGGGGATGTATTCTTGAATAATGTACCGTTTGGAAGATGAAGCTTTCTTTTTAAAAAAGCTTAATGCGGAGTCCGGTTTCTCGAAGAGGTGCATATCTTCGCCACCGGCTCCTTTCGTTGGTTTTACCAACGCGGGAAAAGGTATATCACTGATCTGTTGGGATGGCGAACCTTCGTTGCTCCATGGAATAGTGTGGGGGTGAGGGAGACCTTTCTGTGCCAGAAAGGCAGCGAATAGTCCCTTATCAACGGTCAAATCAAAGGTGTCTGGATCAGGTGTTGGCGCTATTGCAGCTATTTTCTCCAACTGTTTTCGATGAACGGAAACAAAACGGATTCCTGGTTCGGTGATAGGGAGAATGACGTCAACATCATTCTGACGGACAATTTGCGAAATTGTTTCAATGCGTGCATCATCATTGCCCCGATTTTTGACGTAGTGGAAAGAAGCCCGATGTCTGGAAAAACGAACCAGTGGCCAACGAGTCTTCGAGAGAACATGAAGCTTGAGTTTAGGAACGTCGGCCAGGCTCATTGCCACATTCCAGGAATGGTACTCTTCACCATCAGGAATTAATATGGAGAGCTTTTCCGGGATATCTTTCATATTTCTCCGCTTATTCTACACTGTAAGATCAATATACGATAGTCCAATTGTCGAGAGGCACCAACGGCCGGAAATGTTTTCCGAGTGCCTATTGATTGTTATTGGTGTGATAATAATCGTCGTGGCTGGTATCGAGTACAATATCCTCTCCGTTATCCCATGAGTTATTGGAATTGCTATCATGGAAAACGATACCCAACAGATCGCCAATTAAGAAAAGTTGGAAGTCAGATGCGTCACCGTCTGCAAGGTTGTTTTTTCCTGATAGGATAATCTCGTCTCTCGAAACATCATAAAAACCATCTATTGTGCCGTTTTCGAGAATAAGTGCATCGCCTTCTGACCATAATCTGTTGCTGTCGAAATCAAACATAAGGATATCGTAACTGCGTGTATCTGAAATCGTCGATTCAAAAGTAGTCAAGGTATCGCCATCTTTGGTTTCCTGGGAACCCGGCAATCCATTTTCATCTGTTGCTGTTCCGTCGCCATCAATTATGGAATCTGGGATAGTGCCATAGTCTGCAGAAAACCGCGGGTCATGAGCTTGGGAGTCGATCGCAGTATGCCCTGTGGAGGCTGCGGCATCGTGAGTGCTTGTAGCAGAGGCCGTTGGATCGTGCCATGAAGAGACAGCACCGTCGTGAATCCATGAGGTATCCTGTGAATGGTTCGCCGAAAAGAAAGTGTCATGGCCAAGAGAAGCGATAGCTTCATGCGATCCACTTGTAGAAACATCCGGGCCGTGGTAGGCGGTTCGAATACCATCATGTATCCAGGTAGTGGTAGAATCGTGGTTTATTGAAAAATAGGTATCATGTCCGGTAGACTCCGCAGCCCCGTGTGTACCGGCTACCGAGATAGTAGGATCGTGCCAATCGGATAATGATCCATCATGCACCCACGAAGTTTTTGGATCGTGGTTGGTGGAAAAATACGCGTTGTGCCCTAAAGACAGAGAGGAATCGTGACCGCCTCCGGCAGAGACGGTTGGGTCGTGATAGGCAGAACGGATACCATCATGTACCCAGGTCGTGAAAGGGTCATGATTGGCAGAGAGGAAAGATTCGTGCCCGGTGGACTCCGCTGCATCATGTGTGCCGGTAACTGAGATAGTGGGGTCATGCCAGTCAGATAGAGAACCATCGTGTACCCATGAAGTACTCGAATCGTGGTTGGATGAGAAGAAAGCATCATGTCCCAGCGAAATAGCAGCGCTGTGTTCATCGCCAGTAGAAATGAGTGGATCATGATAAGCGGAACGAATGCCATCGTGTATCCACGAAGTATCTTGGCGATGGTTGGTTGAAAGGAAAGCATCATGACCGGTAGATTCTGCTGCGTCATGCGTACCGATGACGGAGACCAGAGAATCATGCCACTTAGATAGAGAAGCATCATGTACCCATGAAGTATCCGATGCATGATTGGCGGAGAAGAAAGGTTCGTGGCCCAGTGAGATTGCGGTATCGTGCATGCCTTCCGAGAGTTCTTGATCATGCCACTCCGAAAAGATGCCGTCATGGATATCCGAAGTGGATGGATGATGATTCGCCGAAAAATAGGGATCGTGACCTTCCGGATTGTATTGGTCGTCACCAATTATTGGCGGATTATCGTTGGTGCCGGTTGATTGGCCGCTGTCCGGGAGCGTAGCTGTGGCTGATCCCTCTTTCTGATCGACCGTGTTGTTGCCCTCACCTGCACACGAGCTGGCTAAAAGCATTACACTAAACAATACCAGTGGAAATAGATATTTCATGGAATGGACCTTGCTATGATCAATTTATCTCGAATAGAAAGTTGTCTGCGCTATAAATTCAACAAAGGCTGAGACTCGCCTTAATCAAAACCTAGCATAATTCACTTTGCAAAATCAATAGCGAACCACTCTCAATGAACTTGTTTGAGGGCTAATATCGAGATGAAGAATCACAGATGTAGTGCACTATTAGGCTTCTTTGTTTTCAGAATATTTAAAGCTTTCTTCGAATGTATACCAATTACATCTTTTGCATTCCACCACACGGGTCCCAGATCATCTCGTTGAAAGAACGCATGACAATTGGTTTTGAATAATGATCTTAACCATTCCGTTGTGGATATATCACCTTTTTTCCTGTTTGCCAGGAACGATCCAATGTCCTCAACCGTGTTCAACCAGTGTACGTTTTCCCTGAAATTCAGTGAAGGGGCCAGTTCTTTTCCAATACAGTCAAGGTAATTTATATATGCGAAATTGACTCCGGCGAAGGTTGGATGATTGTTTTGCTTCCAGAAGCGAGGGTTTAGTTCCAGCAGTTTGAACTGTCCATCTTTATCATCCTTTTTGAATTCGATCGAGCCAACACCGGTGTAGCCCATACCCTCAAAGAATTTTAGACTCGTTTCGATTAACTCAGGGCATTTCATTGACGTCATGAAGCTACCGATTCCAAAATCTGCGGGGAATTGCCTGGTTTTCTGTGTTGAGAAAAGTGCCAAAAGTTTTTGTTCTTTGCTGTAGTAGGCACAGACTTTGTAGTGATTTTTGTTGGGTCCTTCTACTATTTCCTGTACAACTATTCGGAGATCTTTGCTGGATATGAGGTTATAGTATTCCTGCAACTCATCAAAAGAATGTGCGACGAATCCTTTATTCTCGAAGTAGGAATACCACTCGTGTGAACTAACTCCCTTAATAAAAGCCGGGTAGGAGATTGTTGATCCCTTTTCCATTAATTCATCTTTTGATCCAGGCGAAAACGTGGCAGGAATCGTGATTCCCAGTTGGCTTGCAAGTGTGTATTGCTGACTTTTATCAATAAGAGTTTTGAGAATCGAAGAACTCGGGATGTTGAAAAGGAAATATTCTGATAGTTCAGTCCTGAAGGTTGAGACGAAATCCGTGTAGTAGTCCGATGTGGGAAGGAGGACAGCCTTTTCATCCAATCCCTTCCCCAGTTCGATCATTTGATCCAGTAATTTCGCAGGAGCGGTAATCGGGTCTGCAAAAACAAACGATTTCTTGCAGAACTTGGATGAAAATGCTACCGCATCAGGGTAACGATCAATCCCATAAACCTCTACGCCCTCCTTGCCCAGACTTCTGGTGACTCCGAGGCCGGGTACATTCATGTATAAAACGATTGCGATAGCCATGATTGAATCTTTTAGATATCTGTTTGTGACAGTTTAATATTTCTTTAAAAAGGGGGGAAT
Organism: Chloroflexota bacterium; assembly: GCA_013203045.1. GTDB lineage: Bacteria > Chloroflexota > Dehalococcoidia > SZUA-161 > SpSt-899 > JABMQN01. The sequence goes on along the minus strand of JABMQN010000015.1, from coordinate 6,165 downwards.
ATCGCAGTAATTAGTTGGCATCAATAGATTCTAACACAGACTGTATTAAAGCGTCGTTTTGAATGATCTCCTCGCAAACCTGTTTTGCTGCCCATAACTTGAATGCTAATAAATATTACAGAGAGCATAATATGGTTTACATGAGTGCATTCGAGATATGTGTCAGTATGTCATTCCCTCGAAAGTGGGAATCCAGATGGGCGGGAATGGTGGATTACGCATAGGCAGACTGTGTCACAATCCGTAATACCAATTGATTGTGCCATGTCATTGCGAGTAAATCGAAGCAATCTCCTCGGATGCGGTGAGATCGCCGCGTCGTCTGCGACTCCTCGCGATGACATTATGACACAGTCTGGTGGGCCGGAATGGCATACTGATACACCGTCCGCTTGCGGCGGGGTGGTTTATCGAATCATAGTGCTTATTCTATCGCTGCCCTTTTGGCCTATCTGTTGTAACAGATCTTTCATTACTGGATACCCGTAATCATTCGATTCTGGCGTCTTGGATTTGTAGTGATAACTAATTGAGATGAACCGAGGAGATGTCTCCCCGGTTCATCTCTGCTAGACACCAGATATCACTGGCTGACCAATGTTTACTTACTGCACGCCTGATAAATTTGGCGGTTAGTAATTGTTTTCTTGGCTTGGTTGCGCGTTACCAAAATAAACCATGGTATGAGGCCACGGGATTTCTATTTGTTCCTGATCAAAACGGTTCTTAATACGCTTACGAAGTTCTCCCGTTAAAGCCCATTGCTGGCCAGGCTTTATATCACCCATGATCTTCAGTTCTACGGCACTGTCACCAAGATTGTCCACCCTGACAACCGATGGTGTGGTTAGCATCTGGGGACCCCAATCCGGATCATTCTTGAATTCCTGGCATATTTCGTCAAGAAGGCGCCAGACATCGTTCACATTTTCCTTGTATGCCACACCGATGTTCAGGTTGATTCTGGACCATTCACGTGCAAAATTACTGGCGAGAGCGATGTTGCTGTTTGGTACAACATGCATAGTGCCACTGGGATCTCTAAGGGTTGTTCGCCTTAGATTCATATCGACGACTGCACCAGTTAATCCTGATACGGTTACCACTTCGCCAACTCGATACCAATCCTCCATCACGATAAAAAAGCCATAAAGGTAATCTCGTATAATATTCTGTGCAGCGAAGCCTAGAGCCAAGGATGCAATGCCTAAAGCTGCAATAAGTGGTGTAACATCTACACCAAGCTCGCTTAAAATCATTACAAGTGCGATTACCCATACGATTGCTGACACAACCCCACCAAGAACACTTGAAAGTGTTTTCGTGCGTTTTTCGAGTTCTTTAGCAGACTCTTCTCTGGGTTTTTGAATTCTGGCACCAACAATCTTCTTAATCCCACGTTTTGCAAAGAAAAGAACAACATAAGTTATGACGAGTATCAGTAAAATCTGGAGTGCTCGTGCTAAAAGGGAATCCATATTGATATCATTGAACTCAAAATCCATGTCTACCTCCTTTTATATTGAATCAATTTCGAGCCTCTTGCAAAAGTCTTTATTAACCCGGTTCGGACCCCCCCTCGGTCCCCCAATCTTGGGGGAATTATAGGTTGGGGGACACCCCCAAGGCCCCCGGCAGGAAGCATCCTGCACCTCTTTTTGCAATTAGCTCTTTCTTCAACTAATTGCACTTTATTACGATAGGCACCACCCCCTCATAAAAATATTCGTGGTCTATCTTATCACAGTTAATTACGGAAAATAACCCTGTTAGACGCGGACATTAACAGAGATTCAAATCTATGGATTAGTCATAAGTAATGGCAGTACGGTTTGGATTGAGCACTGTCGGTGTTACCCCAATGTGTCCGTTGTCATCGAATCCCATGCGATCAATGCATACAAAACGATCAAGGCCGTTTTCGGTTGAAGCCTTCTGATGGTAGACGATCATGAGTTCGTCATTTGGAGCTTCGACCACGGAGTGATGGCCTGGCCCAAAGAGTCCATCATCCTTGCTCACAATCGGATTACCAGCAAAACGGATAAATGGCCCGGTAGGACTGGCACTGGTTGCGTAGCCAATTGCATAATCGGTGGTGAAACATGCGTTCCCCGAGTACATCAAATAGTAGATACCATCCCGCTTTAGCATCCAGGGTCCTTCAGTGATAGCAGCCGCACCGATCTCCCATCCCTCTGGTTCGAGTAGTAGAATTTGCTCACTATCTGGCGTAAGGGGAGTGTTCATGCGCCTCACCACGATTCGACTGCCGCTATCGGCAAAACCTTCATAGTAGAGATATAGTTGCCCGTCTTCGTCTTCGAACAAGTGAGCATCAATAGCTCCCTCGATAATGATACCTCGGTCTTCGAATGAGCCAAGTGGATTTTCGGCAACCGCTACTCCGATGCTGAAATCGGCGCTATAGTAAAGATAGAAAACTCTTTCGGAAGAATCGAAATACACATCTGGCGCCCAGACGTTTGGTCCCTGGTGATCGAATGCGCGCACGGCCATTTCCCATTCAAGTAAGTCGTCTGATGTGTAGACGTCGTAGCCAAAGCCGTCTGAGGTTGGATAGAGATAATATCGACCTTCATGTTGGATCACGGTCGGATCAGCCAATCCTTCGATCGGGATTATCGGGTTGTGGCTGCCGGACAGTCCGAAAGTATGTGTTGAGGTGCTGCATGAAACGAGTATCAGCAGGAAGACAATCAAGAGTAACATAAACTGTCCTCTCACGAATGAATTCTCCAAACCCTGATATCACCAAAGAAAGGGTTGCCAATATCCTACATAACACGGCATCGAATAGTCAAGGTGCCTTGCCGTGGCTATCGTATCACCTTAGTAGTTAATGGTTATGGGGGCCTAATGTTCAAATTCACTGACTTGCAGGACAGAGCGGCATAGGTTAGCCTAGAAAGGGGAAGCAACAGGAGCGATGCGCAAATGGCGATAATAAGGATTAGAGATATAGAATTATCAGAAAGAGAAGTAAACGGTATTACAGAGTATGCCTGGGAGGCTGTCAGGGTATATAAAATCCCGGTGGAATGCTACGGTGAGCATATAACCAACATGTACCTTATCATCGATGGCGAGATTACCCTCATCGATGCAGCTCTTAACACAGAGCAGGCAATGACGGATTTACTAACAGGAATGGCGACCATTAATCGGGAATTTGGAATTAGGGTTGGCATTGCCGACATAAACCACGTGGTTATCACGCATGGTCATGCCGATCATTGGGGAATGTTGTCGAACGATAAATTCAGGGGCAAGAAAGTATATGTACACGAATTTGATACCATGTTTATGAAAGATTTTGGTAGTATGCGTGTGAATAGCAGAGGACGTATTAACTCGCTCATAGAGGAAGCGGGCTGGAACCTGAGTATGGATAATTTGTTTTCCCTTGACGGAATTGTCTCTGAACCTCAAGGATGTGAGCTAATAGAGTTAAAAGAAGGGCAGAGAATCATTAATGGGTATGAGGTGTACCACGTTCCGGGTCACAGTCCGGGGCATATTTGCCTAAAGGTTGGTCCGGTCCTTTTCCTTGGGGATCTAATCCTTTCTAAAACCACCCCGTTGCAAATTCCTGGCAGTATGCTGGAAGGATGCGGTCTGAGACTCTACTTAAATTCTCTGAGAAGAGTGGGCGGGCTGGATAGACACCTGGGGTTGCCGGCGCACGAAGCCACAATATACTCTGTAAGTGATAGAGTAGTGGAGATGGAAGCCTTTCACTATAAGCGTTTGCTGGACATTATCGGGGTGTGTGCGCAGGAAAAGAGCCTGTTCCAGATTACTGATGAATATTACCAGCTTCGCCCAGAGACCCTCAATGGCAGAACGGTAGCTGACTTGTCAAGGGACGAACAGATACTGGCACTTGAGGAGATCAAAGCTCATATCGAATACCTCATCGATGATGATCATATGACGATAACCGGAGTTGAAAACGGGGTGGTGATGTACCGCGCCAAATGAAATTGCTGTTATCAGAAACTCGGACTTGTAAAATCAAACATCTACTCAATACTTGTCATCAACAGAGATGATTTGAGTCAGAGTGTGTTCCTCGCCTGGTAATATATGGTAGACGTCATCAACCGCGTTGGTTGCTTCGATGCATACCATAGTACGAAAGCCATCATCGGGAAAATCGGACATATGCTGTGACTTGGCAATCCATGGATTCCAAACGACAGTTGTGTTACTGCCCATCTTGGCTACGTGAATGTGTCGCTTCATAACAGGATCGGAAATAATACACTCATCATCGGTATTGAAATAAATTCGATCAACTTCTTCAGAAATCGTAATGGTTCCTTTTTGAAGATTGGTTTGGTGGCCTTGTAACTGATCGAGATATTCTCGACCTTCAAGCCCCTCTATTGTGATCCGGTTTATATCTCCGATACTGAAGTAAGTATGCAGTGCTCCGCCAATTATAAAAGGTTCTGTACCGATATTTCGGCTGACTAAATCGATGTGTAGTTGGGTCCCTACTGTAACACTCAACTCAAGTTCGAAGGGACGGGGACAGAGTGTTTGAGTGGTTTCGATATCGGATAACTGCAAGCGCAACTGAGTGAATCCATTTGACAGGGCGGTTGTACTGACAAGGGTCCATTCTGAAATACGCGCAAATCCATGTTGCGGTTTCGTATCGTCGTTCGGATGAGGACCGAACCAGGGCCAGACAACAGGAATCCCTCCACGAATGGCCTTGTCGTGCCGGAATTCTGCGATATTGCTCATCCATAGAACGGGAGAAGAATTGTGTGGGTGAAATGCAGTGACATGTGCGCCATGCAAGTACACTTCGGCCGATGCGAACTCGTTCTCAATAATGGCTTTGGGCATATGCCCTTTCCCAAAATGGAAGCCAACATGCCCGTCAATTCCAAAGGTTTCCTTAAATTCGTTTATCATGATGATGGACAGCCTTATACGCCTTTATGAGCTCATTATGAGCCATAATACTGCCAAAATAAAGAGGGGGTTCGATTGATTTGATGAATTGGAGGAAATATCAACCGTGAATTACCGGAAAAGAGTCACTTGCATTGTACATTGAATAGTAACAGTTGTGAGTAGGTATTGTTTAAAGGAGTGTCTATGGTGCAGGTATAATCTGGCATTGATAGGGCATCTATTTTTCTTCTGGTGAAATCAATCCCAGTGCTCGCGCCCGCTTGGTCCATTGCCGACGGGCCATTGCTTGCATATCGATGGTGACATCGGTCTCGTCCACGATTTCAATTCCCAAAAGAGTTTCCACTATATCTTCCATGGTAACGATACCTTCAAGCCCACCATATTCATCTACCACCATGGCAATGTGTTCACGCTGATTTAGAAATTGCTCAAAGATTACCATCAAATTAGCGACTTCCAGCACCATTAGTATGTTACGAGCAAGGGAACTTAATTTAGTATCCGAACACTCTCGGGAGTCTTCCACCATAATATCGTTTTTCAGAACGAAGGAATGAATGTCCTCCCGGTTTGTATTGTAAATTGGAATACGGGAAAACTTGATCGCTGGATACTCTTTCATGACTTCTCCTACCGTCATATCTGCTGGTAAGGTAAACATCACGGGTCGGGGTGTCATGACGTCTTTTATCTTTAGTTTTCCGGCCCACAGCAAGTTTTTCAGAATACGAGACTCTTGCTCACTAAATACTCCCTTTTTCCTTGCCAAATCGGTCATGGCCTGAAGTTCTTCCCGGTTAACCACGGCCGCTTTTTTCCCCGAAGTTATCCAGCCAGCAATTTTTTGTGATAAAAGCACCAGTGGGTATAGCAACCAAATTAGAATGGGTAAAATTCGGGCAATAAATACAACCAGCCTTCGCCAGTAGAAAGCTCCCAGTGTTTTGGGGATTATCTCAGAAAAAATTAAAATAAGAAACGTTAAAATGGCCGAAGTTATGGCCACGTATGCACTTCCAAATACCACTAACGCTTGTGCCCCGACACCGGCAGCCCCCACAGTGTGAGCAATCGTATTTAAGGTAAGTATAGCCGCAAGCGGTCGATCGATGTTTGCTTTGAGATGACGTAACTTAGCGCCGGTCTTGGGAGATTTCTGCTCCTGGGCCTCGACGAAACTCGGGGTAACGGAAAGAATAACCGCTT
>JABMQN010000213.1 GCA_013203045.1 Chloroflexota bacterium | reverse complement strand
TTGTGAGACCATATACATCCGCAAGAGCTTTATTTGAATACAATGCACACTTACCGGGATAACTGATGAAAGCCACGCCGGGGAAGTTATCCAAAAACGACCTGAGACGGGTTTCGCTTGCGTGGAGTGCCTTCTCTGCCTGCTTGCGGTCGGTGATATCACTGATCGTTCCCACAGTGGGATAGGGTGCGTTTTCGCCACCCGGCACAAACGCACCACGCTCTTCCACAAAGATGTAGCTACCATCTTTGCGTCGAAATCGATACTCGGCCTCAAAATTCGTTTGATGTTCCATCGCATTTTCCATGTTTTTTAGGACCATCTCTCGGTCATCCGGGTGGATTTGTTCAGCCCATGCATCAGTATCGAATAACTGGTATTCCTCGTGGGTGTAGCCGGTTACAGCTTCGATTGCGCCTGCCCATTTGACCTTGCCTGTTTTCGGGTCGAACGAATACACTAACTGTCCCGTTTCCTCGGCAGTGATTCTGAACCGCATTTCACTTTCCCGCAGCGCGTCCTCTGCCTGCTTGCGTTCGGTGATGTCACGAGAAACCATCTGAACCGCAACAACGGTGCCGTTGGCATCATTCACAGCGTAGAAATTCGTACTGAACCAGCATTTGTCACCCGAGGGAAGCTCTACGCAATCCTCGAATTCTCTTTTTACACCATCCTCACCGACCCCGCGTATTCTCGACATGGCCTCACTGGCCATATCGGGCAGGTATTCGGTGATGAATGTCCCGATGAGATCCTCCGGCTTCCCCCCGAGATTCTTGGCGCCGATGGAATTTATGAATAACAGGCATCCATCGAGAGAATAGTTCATGATGGGAATGCCGGCGTTCTCCACGAGGGACCGGTATTTTTCTTCGCTCTCCCGCAGCGCCTCCTCCGCCTGCTTGCGTTCGGGGGCTGCCGTATCCATTTCGGAAATCTGACTTCGTAACTGGTTGAGTTCCTCTATGAGCTGGGTCTTGCTTTTTTTCTCGTCTTTCATTTCCTGTTTCCTTCCGGCAGATATCAAATGTCATTTCCGATCCTGTCTGCCGTACATAGAACTATGGATGACCCTGAATCCATTTGCTTGGCTAACCACTTGGGAGAACATCCGCCAGACTTGAATGTGCAACAAAAAAAGAGATACCAATGATGGCATCTCCCGTATGATGTGATTTGGTGTATCGTGATAACACCGCAATCGAATCTTTGGTAACCTGGCTGCCCTGGCTGGAGATGCCGTAGGTCCATGGCTTTGCGTCCCAAGGTTTCCCCTGGTTTGCCCTTTTCAGTATCCATTTGATTTCCGTCCAGAAACCAATAGTGTAATCTGTCTAGCTGCTGTTGTACATTTTATTACTTGTAAAGAGAAGGTGACTTGCATTATACATCAAGTGAATGGTGTTGTAAACTTTCGTAGGGCTCGGTTCCGAGAGTATGTTCGAGCTAAACAGAAACGATATACAGGCATGAGCAATCTGTGTTTTTCTCTGTTTTGGGTGTATAATAGGCATCACTCAACAGATGTTCTCATTTATAATCTCAATGCAACGAACTATATAGTGAGACCAGTTTTCCGGAATTCTGACACACCCGAACGAAACTCAAGGGGATGAAGAAAATGGGCTCTGGGTATATCTCAAATATCCTTCTGGTGGAAGATAACCCGGGAGATGCCAGATTGATTAGCGAGATGCTGGTTGAATCGGGAATTCTTGCAGCCGGTCTTCAAATAGCCACCTCCCTCCATGAGGCACAGGAACAACTGGGCCACTCCTCATTCGATGCCATCTTGTTGGATTTAGGATTACCTGACAGCGCCGGTCTCGATACTCTTTCGTCTATACATCAGATAGCTCAGTCCACACCGATAGTGGTATTGACCGGTCTTGCTGATGATGAGATCGGATTTCAATCAATTAAATCTGGAGCACAGGATTATCTGGTAAAAGGCCAAATCGAAAGCAGCTTACTCGCCCGGGCTTTACGATACGCAACCCAACGGAAAAGAGAAGCTGAGGCGCTGCGATACAGCGAGGAGAGATTCAGGACGATTTTTGAGAATGCGAATGATGAGATTATTTATATGGATAAAACCGGTAGGGTGATTGACAGAAATATAAAAGAAGAAGATATGCTCGGTTATACCTTAGAAGAGGTGATAGGGGGAAATATTACCGAGTTTGATTACATAATCGGGGCAGAACAAGCCGAAGCTATGAGTAATATGTACGCCAGTGCTTTGGAAGGAAGTGGGGGGCAGGGTTTGACGAAACTTGAGATGATACACAAGAACGGCAGTCGCGTGTTTGTTGAAGCAAGTGTAAGCCCAATTAAAAAGGGTGATGAGATAGAGGGGCTTATAGTGATAGTAAGGAATATCACCGAGCGAAAACGTGCAGAAGACGAACTCATTGAAAGAGAATCTCTCAATTTTGCACTGTTCCAGAACGGTCCCATTCCGACGGTAATAGTTGATCGCGATGGACGGGTGGTAAAGAGCAACCTGGCTAAAAGGTTTTCCGGTGATGAACTGCCTGACCTGGGTGCGGTGATGTTCAAGGATTATTGGGGAGAGCTGGGGAAAAGCATGTACATCGAATTGATGCAGTCCATCGAATCTGGTGAAGCCAAGGATTTCATGGAGAGACAATTAGGGGAAAGGTATATTTCATTGACAATTGCCCCCTTCTACAATGGAGCAATGATTATGTCCAAGGATATTACTGAACAAAAAAAAGCGGAAGCGGAAGCCAGTCGGACAAAAGCCCTGGAGGAACTGGATCGCTGGAGAACCCAGCTTTTGGGAATTATTTCTCACGAGCTTCGCACACCGCTCACAGCCATAAAGGGGCTTTCTAGCACCCTGATGCAGCAGGATGTGCAATGGGATCGTGAAACCCAGTATGATATGCTCATGACTATCGATAATGGCGCGGACCGGATGAATCACATCATTAGTGATCTGCTGGATGCGTCCCGATTAGAGGCCGGTGTATTGAAGATGGATAAAAAGATAACTACTCTGGCTATCATCATTCATCAAATTGAGGAGCAATTGCGGGTGTTGACTGTTGATTACGAATTCTCTAAACATATACCAACCAACATACCACGACTCAATGTCGATGAGGTCCGGATTGGTCAGGTTGTCACCAATCTGGTGGCCAATGCGACTGCTTATTCCGGGGCAGGCAGTCGGATTGTGCTGGAATCGAAAAGGAAAGGCAATGAAGTCATGGTGAGTGTGATCGATCAGGGAATGGGAATCGCTACTGAACATTTGGAGAATGTTTTCAGTCAATTCTACCGCCTCGAAAGTGGGGTAAAACGCAGGAAAGGCGGCTCAGGATTAGGCCTGGCCATATGCAAAGGGATCATTGAAGCTCATGATGGAAAGATATGGGTGGAAAGTGAACTTGGAAAGGGTTCCAGATTCAGTTTTACCCTGCCAATTATGAAGGGTACCAAGGAGTAGAGCTGCCTCATAAGCCCAAAGAACAGAGTACCACGGGCAAGCACGTGTGAATAGCAATTCGTCCAAAAAGGCCAAACGTGTCATTGCGAGAACCAGATACCGCTGGTGGCGGTATGCACACAAGGCAGAAATCCTTTTCATGTCATTCCGGACTCGCAGACTGTGTCACAATCCAAAAACATCACCAAATGCCATGTCATTCTGAGTGTAGCGAAGAATCTCCATGCCTTCATCTGCTCAGCACGAGATCCTTCGCCCTTTCCCGAAGGGACTCAGGATGACATTGTGATACAGCCTCTCGATCCGGAATCCATTATCCAGCCACCCCACTGGATTCTGATTTTCATCAGAATGACATATTGATAGCCCGTTCCCTTGCGGCGGGGAAGTTTATTGGACTCCCAAACGACAATACATAATGGTGTAATTCCATTCACAGTGCCACCTGAATCACTCCCCAAGGGATTTATTAAACCGGCAATTAAATACACAAAGAATTTTACAAATTATTGTCATTCCCGCAGAGGCGGGAATCTAGTGGTATAAACACGCTTTTCTGGATTCCGGCTCTTCGCTTCGCTGCGGCCGGAATGACATATTTAGTTGCCGGGTTAATAACCTACTGCGTATCACCAATACTATATACTGGTATTCTTTTGTGAAATGCCCTGCCAGCATTGTTCTAACTTCCAATACCGATAGTGTATCGTAAGGTGTAGATCATACGTATGACGAAACAGTGGGTGTGAAAGTTAAAACTGGAGATAACCGGGGTCGGTAGCATATTACGTGAAACGGCCTCTTTAGCTCCGATAAGGGCAAACCCGCCGAAAGGCGGCGACGCAAAGCCACGGGTCTAAAGTCTTTAAAGGCAAAGACAGCCGGGCCGCCGAAGAGATTTTATCTCCTCATTTTGGGCGAAATATTGCGCGGGGATGCCTCTAGAGGCATCCCTTTTTTTGTTTTCGATGAAAAACGAAACAGTTAAGGGAAGTGCCACATAGTGGATTACATCATGGTTCATTGGAGGATATAAACAAATTGCGAAAAGCATTGGCATTAATTTTGTTGTTCCTGATAGCTTTCGTGGTTGGCATTATGGCTGGTGATAATCAACCAACGACACATGCTACCACCCTTTCATTGAGCGAGGTCGTATTAAGTCAGGGAGAAATTGTATTTTCAGTAGAAGGGAGTCCTGATGCTCGATACCTCAGAAAAAAGGTAGGTCTTGCTTATGATGGATATGCTTGGCACCTTCAGAAAATCACCGAGGTATACAAGCTCATAGATGCAAGTCTGGTTAATGGGAGTCCAGTTTCTCCCAACGCTCAATTTCTCTCGCGGAATTATCGCGACTTCAATAGGGATCTATTAAATGAGGCTTATACCGCGGATGATCCACGCTGTTTGGACTTGTCAGGAAATATCTCAGATAGAGTGAAGGAACTATCCCTGCAGATCACAAAAAACATGAAAACGCCTTTTGAAAAAGCCAAGGCAATCGAAACCTACATCCGAGTGAGATACGAGTACAACCTGGATTTTACACCCGCGCCTCCAGGATGGGAACCGAACGATTGGTTTCTGTTTGAATCGGAAGAAGGTATTTGCGCTAATTTCAATTCCGCATTCGTGATACTAGCCCGAGCATCCGGTATCCCAGCCAGATTAGCCACAGGATACTATCTGCCGCCTGGTAATGAAGAACCTCAGCCTGTTTACAGTTATCAGGCTCACGCATGGGCCGAAGTGGGATTTGAAGAAATTGGCTGGATCGCCTTCGAGGCAACTCCATCATAGAAGCTGAGTATGAGTCTGCATTATGTCTTCTAACTGAAAAAATATCCCGGAAACACTGGAAAATACTCCATACGAGTGAGAGGTATGGGATTTGCGTTCCATTTTCCTTTAGAAAAGGAGATGTTCAATGAGCAAGGTAAGAACCGCGAGAAAACAAGGTGACATGAGTATCAATGTACCTATCATGGCAATGGATGGCCTTCATGAACTTCTACTGGATAGGGCCCCAGATGGGATCATCGTGGTCAAGAATGGCTTTCTGGAATATGTTAATGCCAGGTTTATTGAGATGACTGGCTATGAGGATGAGTGGCTTGTTGGTAAATACCTTGCTGACGTGATTACTCAGGACTCGTTAAAAACTGTTGAAGACAGGTACAAAAATATCATGATCGGGGAAAATATACCCAGTCGCTATGATATCGATTTATTCCGAAACGATGGACAAACACTACCTGTTGAAGCCAATATCTCCACCATTGAACAAGATGGAGAGGTTATCGACTTGTGTGTTCTCCGAGATGTTGGTGAAAGAAGGCAATCCGAGGACTTACTCAGAGAAAAGGAGTCTTTTAATTTTGCACTATTTCAATACAATCCCCTGCCCATTGTAATTGTGGATCGTAATGGACGAGTAGTGAAAAGTAACCTGGCGAAAAGGCATTATGGAGATGATCTTCCTGATTTGGGAGCACTTATGTTCCGGGATTACTGGGAAGAGGTTGAAGGGAATCTGTATAGTGATCTGATGGAGTGTATCGAATCGGGAGAAATCAGGGAGTTCCCATCTCAAAAATATTACGAGAGGATTCTTTCCATAACCATAGCCCCTTTCTCCCATGGGGCCATGATCATGTCAATGGATATCACCGAACAAAAGCAGGCGCAGGAACGGCTGGTACAAAATAATCAAGAATTAGCTGCTTTGGCGTATATCGCTCAAACGGTAAGTCAATCGCTCGACCTGGATGAAATTCTGATTAAGATCCTGGACCAATTAATTCGAATGCTCAACGTGAATCATACCGGGATTTACCTTTATGATGAGAAGACAAAGGAATTGAGTCTAAAAATTCATCGGGGCTTTGATGATGAGTATGCAAATGAGGAACCAGCAGTACAACCAGGCAAAGGAGACCTGGGGCACGTGGCCCCGACAAAGGATAGTCTGTTCATCGAATCCCTTCTCTCTTCGATGGGATCAATGCCTGAGTCAACCGCAAGAGTTACTATCGAGAACCAACTATCCTCAGTAGTGTGTCTACCACTTATTGCGAGTGGCAAATTGCAGGGAGTCTTGTATGCATCAACCAAGGGGAATCAGATATTTCTCCCTCGCGAGAGAGAATTTCTAACTACAATCGGACATCAAGTAAGCATCGCCATCGAGAATATCAAATTGCTGGAAGCAATGTCCAGAGCAATGGCCGCAGAGGAAGCCGATCGGCTGCGTGCTGCTTTCCTTGCCAGTGTATCTCACGAAATACGTACTCCCATGACATCTATTAAAGGTCTTGCCAGCACCTTAGCGCAGCCTGATGTGGAATGGGATACTGAGACACAAAAAGACTTCCTACTAACCATTGACAATGAAACAGATCGTCTGCTACGTATCGTAAATGATGTGCTGGAGATGTCACAGATCGAGGCAGGCACTTTGAGTCTTGACCGCGGTATTACCAGGATCGAAACAATCATCAATGCGCTTACTGGGGTATTGGATAAATTAGCCAACAATCATCACCTGGAATTTCGGTTACCCGATAACTCGCCAGAATTATTTGTAGACGGAATACGCATAGGGCAAGCTATTGCATTTCTGGTAGAGAATGCCGCAGTTAATTCTCCCAAAGGGAGCAAAATCATCGCTGATGCTAAAATTTCAGGGGACGATTTGGTTTTCAGTGTTGCTGATGAAAGTGGAGGCATTCCTCCCGAGTATCTGGATAAGGTTTTTGATACTTTCCATAGGATTGAGGAGAACACCGAACGTCGGAGAAGTGGCTCAGGACTGGGACTGGCAATATGTAAAGGAATTGTGGAACTCCATGGAGGGCAAATCTGGGTTGAGAACGAACTTGGCGTAGGATCCAGGTTTTGCTTTACTCTCCCGATTGCTGTTGATACTGAAAAGGTAATACTGCCATACTATGAAATATATTGAATCTCCGATCCCGCTATAGAGCGCCCATGCAGATACATGTAGGGACGTTCCCACTAACCGAAGCGATATTCCCGCTGAAAAACGAATGGAAGTCATTTATTAACCCGGTAACTAAATATGTCATTCCGGCCGCAGCGAAGCGAAGAGCCGGAATCCAGAAAAGCGTGTTTAAACCACTAGATTCCCGCCTCCGCGGGAATGACAATAATTTGTAAATTTCTTTGTGTATTTAATTGCCGGTTTAATAATGAGTGGGATATAGTTACATATTCTGGGCACAAATACCATCCCAAAAACTAAAGGAGCTTATCCTCAAAAAAAGATACGGGTATTTTCCTTATGGTGTTGGGGGCTGGCCCGGTATCCATACTGTCACCTGATATTGTAAAGTATCACCAAAGGATCAGTTAATACTGAATCCATGAACATTAAAAGCTGGAGATGCGTGGAGTTTATCGCAGACTAGATGCGATAATTCCAATAGCTCCGATAAAGGCAAACCCGCCGAAAGGCGGTGACGCAAAGCCACGGGTCTGAAGCCTTTTTAAAAAGGTATGATAGCCGGGCCGCCGAAGAGACTATAATTCCGAAGTTTGGTCGGTTATTGCGGGGATGCCTTTATAGGTATCCCCTTTTTTGGTTTTTAGTCCAAATAAACCAATACAGGGGTATTCGGGAAAATACCCGCAATGACCAGTAATTCGATAAAACACATTATCGAGTAATAAAACTCAAGTCAAGGTAACCCTGGAAGTGTGCAGGGACACTTTGGAATCTCAGTAAATTCTGAGACCATGAACATTAAAAACTGAAGATGCTTGGAGTCGATCGCAACTATGATGCAACGGCTCCAATAATTCCGAGAAAGGCAAACCCGCCGAAAGGCGGCGACGCAAAGCCACGGGTCTAAAGCCTTCAAAGGCTATGATAGCCGGGCTACCGAAGAAAGTATATTCACTGCTCCTGGGGGATGTTCCAAATGACGTTGTTGTGTTGGGTTAGGGAAGAAAGATGTATTGAAGGGATAACTGTGAAAGGAGCAGGGATATTCCTGGCACATACAGTGCCAGGAGTGGCCAGATGAAGGGGATACTTTTCTTGGTATCCCCTTCATTTTTTAAAAGACTATGACATATCAACAAATGGAGGGCTCAATAGAAATGCAAACTATGAATGCAAAGAAAACGGCAACAACTTCTGCCAAGCATATGAATAAGCTACAGCTTTGCCACATTACCGATGATTTCACAGATGGCAATAAGCCTCAAACCCAAGAAACGAGTATATATGTAGTCGAAGAACAGGAATTACTTCGTTATGCTTATGAAGCAATTCTGCTTACTGAAAGCGATATTAAATTAGTAGGAGTTTCGGCTAATGGAAAACCGGAGAATCTTTTGGAAGCGGTGTCAAACCTTCAGCCCGATACCATTCTTGTTGGTACTAAAACCCTCGAATCAAGCACAATAGCGCAACTGATTGAAATTCGTCATCATTTCCCTGGCATAGGCATCGTGTTACTTGCAGCCCACTATGATCACACGGTGGTCAAGCAGTTGCGTGCATTAACCAGCACAGGTCACAACGGATGTGCCCTGCTTCTCAAGCGCTCATTGAATAGGATAGATCAATTAACCCAGGCAATACATGCTGTCGCAAACGGACAAGTCATACTCGATCCAGTGGTGATGGAGGGGCTAGTTGTGAATATGGATGATGAAATTTCACCTCTTAAGCAACTCACCAGAAGAGAAATCGAAGTTCTTGGCTTGGTTGCAAAAGGATATAGGAATACCACTATCGCCGACATTCTTTTCGTAGAACCTAACACTGTCGAACGTCATATAAACTCGATTTATAACAAACTCAGTGATGTAATCGGATCAAAGAATCCCAGGGTTGGATGCACAGTCATTTATTTGAAAGCAACAAGCCAGTTCTTGGATCCTCAGCCTGCTATTGATTAACCAAATCAGTCAATGTGTACTGGACATGCCTGGTATAAAGCAGAAACCGCAAAGGATAAGAAATACAAAGGAATCCTGAACATGAACAAGAGCACAATAACTGCGTTCTACACAAAAAATCCTCTGGTATTGGGACCCAACTCCTTATCTGTGGGGAATGCTGTTCCAGAGCATAACGATGAAAATAATACTTCCACTTTGACGTGTTCGTTCCTCCTTTTTTGTCTGGAGGGGGATTCGGCTGGTCACCGATCCCCCTCCAGATAGAAAGACAATAACTCGTCAACATAAACAATATAAAGATTATACAAAATTCGTAAAAGGGGTGAGGAAATGGAACAGACGCTAGAAATGTCACTGACAAAAAAACAGGGCTCTGTAATGACGTCCGACGAAAGCACATATGAAGTTAGAGCCTCTCTTTTACCAAAAAACAGTAACGGAGCATCAAGCCTCGGCACAAAAAAGATACAGGTATGCATAGTTGAGGAACAGGAAATACTACGGCATGCTTACACACTTACTTTGCCTTTGGAAGCAGCCATTGAGTTGGCCGGGGTATCAGGAACTTGCGACGCGGAAGACATAATGAATATGATTTCGACTCTTAATCCAGATGTCTTGGTACTGGGCATGAAGGTTCTTGATCCTGGCACAATAGATTTATTGGATACTATCCGACAGCATTTCCCAGATTTGGGGATAGTGGTTCTCGCAACTTCATTTGATGATCTGGGAATGAACCGGCTTAAGGAATTTACGAAGGTTAATCCCAGGGGATGTGCATTTCTTTTGAAACAATCCATTGATCGAGCAGGCCAGTTGGCACAATTGATTCAAGCTGTTGCAACAGGGCAAATAGTTCTTGACTCGCTGGTAATGGAAAAGCTTATCGAAGGTACAGACGTACGGGTTTCATTGCTCAAAGACCTTACCCGTCGTGAGTTGGATGTCGTGAGTTGTTTGGCAAAGGGATATCGAAATGAAACCATCGGTAACATTCTTGGCGTGGACCGAAAGACCGTCGAACGGCACATTAACTGCGTCTACAGTAAACTTGGGCATGTCCTGAACGAATCAAAGCAGCCCAGGGTCAGTACCGCAATTCTATATTTGGAAGCAACAGGACAATTGCTTATAAATGGCGTTTTGGACGAGTAGAGGACGGTATCGGAAATGCCAGAGAAGGAGGCAAGTAATGTACAAAGGCCAATCCCCTGAAATGATTGTGATCACCCCAGAGACTAGTATGCAAGTGTACATAGATCAGGATGATGTTGCAATGTGTAAATTATGCTCTATTGAAAACGGTGTTCAGGTATACCAAAATTCGGCAGTCATCTCGATGGGACCGGTTACCCAGATTGTCGGGGAGAAACTGACTGAATCAGGACGAATCGCCGTGGCTTACCTGAAAATAGATGGAGCAGCCTATGTCCGTAAGGGATATTATGCAGGTGACATGATTGAATGGGAAAAAGAAATAGGAGAGGAGGAGTATTGGGTAGCAGATCTCTGTCCACTCACGAACCAGGTAGCTGAAGACTTTGTTGCAACGGAGTGACCCAAATGCTTATCCCTTTCATATTCCAACCATACACTGTGGATTAAACAATGAAGATCAAACTTTATATTGTAGAAGAGCAGGAGTTTCTTAGGGATGCCTACAATGCGGTTCTGCCATTAGAACCTACCCTAGATGTGGTTGGTATATCGGGTAACACTAACACAGATGGTGTAATGAGTGTGCTTTCGGCCTTTCAGCCAGATGTAATGATTTTAGGCACTAAAATGCTTCAATCGAGTACTATAATCCAACTGGAGACCATTCAAGAGCATTTTCCTGACTTGGGCATAGTCCTTCTTTCAACGCTATTTGATATTAAAGGAATTAAACAGTTGAAGGAATACACCAATAACATCTCAAAGGGAAGTGCTTTTCTCTTGAAGCGCTCCATAGACAAAACAAGCCAACTGACACAGATAGTACATGCTGTAGTTGAAGGACAAATTGTTCTCGATCCGGTGATTATGGAAAATCTGATCTGTGTTGGAGAGAGCAAGACCACTTTCCTCCAAGAACTCACCCATCGGGAACTGGAAGTTCTGAACTGGATGGCAAACGGGTACAGGAATAACACCATTGCTGATGTTCTTGGTGTAGATCCAAAGACGATTGACCGCCACATAAATTCCATCTACAGCAAACTCGATATGCAATCCAATTCTAAACATCCCCGGGTCAGTTCTATAATGCTCTACCTCAAGGCAACCGGGCAATTACTGAATTATGACTTGCTTGGTATGTAGAGAAGCAACAGATCAGACGCCCAATAGAAACAGGTGAGAACATACTATGAAACAGGGTAATTGAGTATCTACTGAGTTAAGCGGCTAGGCGAGAAGATCAAAAATCAAAGACTGGTATTAGCAGGGTTAACCTTGTGAATCGATAAAACAAATAGGATCAAATAATGCATTGGCAATATAATCAATACAGCTTACTTTCACTAATCGCAGGAGTTATATCAGTCACTCTTATAGTATATATATGGCAGCGACGTACGACTCCTGGGGCAATGGCCTTCCTTGTGTTAATGCTAACGGTGGCGGTGTGGTCTGTAGGAAGCTTCCTCGAATTGGGAAGTGCCGGACTTTCTACGAAGGTCTTTTGGGCCAAGATTCAACAATTAGGTATGTCGGTATTACCAATTGCATGGCTCTCCTTTGCGCTTCTGTACACTGGTCGTAGTAAGTGGTTAACTCGTCGAAGAATAATAGGCCTTGCTGTATTACCTGTAATCACATTGCTTTTAGTTTGGACCAATCACGCTCATCACCTGTTTTGGCGAGATATCAGGCTCGATTCCAGTGGACCGTTTCCCATGATGGTCTCAGATCGCGGCGTCTGGTTTTGGGTTGATCTAACCTACTCGTACTTCCTAATCTCCATCGGTATATATTGCATGATACAGGCATACATTCGTGCTTCGTCTCCTTACCGAGCCCAGGCCGGAGTTCTTCTGGTTGGCGCTATTGCTCCGTTAGCTGCAAGTTTACTATCTCTTTCCAATCTGGATCCATTTACCTACATGGACACTACTCCGTTTGGATTTACCGTATCTGGATTAGCTCTGGCGTGGGGTTTATTCCTTCTGCGTCTTTTAGATGTGGTGCCAGTGGCCAGGGACTCTGTTATCAGAGATATGCCTGATGCCATGATTGTAATCAACACGTCGAACCGTGTTGTGGATCTGAATCCAGCTGCAGAAGAGATTCTTGGACAACCAGCTACCGAGATTGTTGGCCAACCAGCGACTAACGTATTAGAAGGATGTCTGGATTTTAATTACGAATCCGCAAGCATATCGGAAAAACATTTAGAGATTGTGGTAAGCAAAGATCAATCTCAAACGTACTACGAGTTGAACATCTCACCTATCTTCGAAAAGAACAGTCGTCTTGCTGGAAGGCTTGTGATATTGAGGGATATTACTGAACATAAACAGGTGGAAGACACTATCAGGCACAGACTGGAGTTCGAGAAAACTATCTCAATAATTTCTTCACGGTTAGTTGGTGTTTCCGATATGGACCAAGCTGTATATGCATCGCTCCAGGATATCGGTGAATTCAGCGGAGCAACACGATCACATCTACTCTTTCTTCCCAAAGGTAAGATTGGCATCGACAGTATTTACGAATGGTGTGCTGACGGAGTGCCCCCTCGAATCGGGGATTTGACGAGTTTCTACGCAACGTCACTTTCATGGTGGATGGATGAACTACGTGAGAGACACGTGATTTCTATTGCTGATGTATCCCAGATGCCCGAATGTACCCAAATCGAGAAATGCCAACTGGATCATTATGGTATCGCATCTCTCTTCATGGTTCCTGGGTTTGTGGAAAAGGAGTTGGCAGGATTTGTCTCACTTGAGAATGTAGCCCATCCTGAAAAATGGACCACTATTGATCTTATGCTTCTACGTACGTTTGCAGATATCATGGGGAGTGCTTTTGAGCGAAAGCACTCCGAGGACCGGATTAAAGAGGCAAACGCTGAGCTCTGCAAAGCGATGGATCAATTGAAAGACAGTCAGGCACAGCTCATGCAATCTGAAAAGTTGGCGGCTATTGGACAACTCATCTCAGGTGTTGCTCACGAGTTGAACAATCCTTTGATGGTAATCTCCGGCACGGCAGAATTGATGCTCACCTATGTTGAGAATGAGATCGAAAGAGATGATCTTCAGAATTTGCATAACAACACGTTGCGCGCAATTTCAATAGTAAGTAACTTGCTTTCATTCGCTCGAAAGCATGAACCGGAAATGAAGTACGTGTCTATTAACGATGTCATCGAAAGCGTCATTACTTTGCGTTCATATGAATTGAATCTGGATGGTATAGAAATAATAACTGAGTTGGACCCAACACTTCCCAATACTCTCGCAGATTTCCCGCAATTGCAGCAGGTCTTCTTAAACCTTCTCATCAACGCCGAACAGGCTATGAAGGAAAGCAATGGTGAAGGGAGACTCCTCATTCAGACACAGACAGTTGGAGAAACAATACAAGTTGAATTTACTGATAATGGGCCCGGAGTTCCTGGAGAAATACTATCCCATATATTTGAGCCGTTTTTCACTACGAAGGACGTTGGTAAAGGAACCGGATTAGGACTAAGCATCTGTTACGGTATCATCCAGGAACACAAAGGACAAATATCTGTTGAAAGCAGCGAAGGGAAAGGGACAATCTTTAGAGTGGAACTACCCATTTTGGGACGTTCGGTAGGTTGTGTCTCCTGATGACCGTTTGAGCTCAGGTTTCAATGTGTAATTCACATGGAAATAAACAAATATGGAGGATTGACATGGCAAAAGTGAGGAGGAAATCAATTATGGTGGTTGATGACAACGCTTCAATTCGTGAGATTATCGCAAGAGCATTGCGGGAAGAGGGCTATACTGTGGTCACAGCAAGAGACGGTTTTGATGCCCTCAATAAGACGGCCAAGAGAACATTTGATCTAGTATTCTTGGATATTTCACTACCTGGACAAAGTGGGCTGGACGTACTCTCGAAGCTAAATTCGATACACCCTTTAACTCCAGTGATCATACTCACGGCGGTACAAGATGTAGCATACGAGAAAGTAGCCATGCGGCGTCAGGCGGTTGCCTATCTCAGGAAGCCATGTGGTGTGGGCGAGATAACTGAAATGGCTAATCGAATGCTTTCAAGGCGGAGAGGTAGAAAAATGAAGGAAACGGTTGCACTCAAAAATAAAAGATAGTGGCAATGAGACACTAGTCATGAGTTAGTTCTAGAGACAGTTTCCGAGTGATTCACTGTGGAGGGATCTAATGAGCAATATAGACAACAAAGGATCAATTATAGTAATCGATGATGATAAATCGGTACGAGAGATAGTGGCCAGGGTCCTGAGAGACGAAGGTTATGAGGTAGTCACCGCAGGTAATGGCCGTGAAGCTCTTGAAAGAACTGCTCGAAGATCGTTTGATCTCGTGTTTTTAGATATCAAAATGCCGGGATTGCACGGGCTGGACGTATTGACGCTATTGACCGCAGGACGTCCTCACACTCCTGTAGTAATACTTACTGGGCAGGTCGACTCAGATACAGAGGAAGAAGCTTTGCAAAGAGGAGCTTTTGCATATTTAACAAAACCATGCCGAGTGAACGAGATCGCTGATATTGCTAACAATTTGATTAACAGCAAGCAAAGTTCAGCAGAAGAGGGTCTAAACTTAGCGAACCAAGATCAACAGGATGCTCAAGCTACTACTTTCCAGGAACAATTAGCCATAGAACTTCAACCTCCTATAAGAGCTAAAGATCTGCCGAAATACGGAACAATTATGATTGTAGACGATGACGATTCAGTAAGAGATGTAATTGCCAGGGCACTACTAGGCGCAGGATATGAAGTGCACACAGCGACGACTGGTTCGGAAGCGCTGGAGAAAGCAGACCGGCAACATTTTGACCTCATGTTCCTGGATATAAGGATGCCAGATATCTCTGAGTTTGAGGTCCTAGCTACGATGGAAGCCAACCATCCAACTACAATTGTGGTAATTCTAACGGCCGTTTCCAATACGACCAGTCAAATGGAAGCCTGCCAACGAGAGGCCTTCACTTGTATGACCAAGCCGTGTGACTTAAATGAAGTGGTGGCAACTGCCGACCGTATTATTGGTGCTACGCGGTAGACGTTTAATATCAATAAAGGTAACTAGCTAACTTTACGATTTAAACATGGACAAGGTCTGAGGAAGATAGAAATGGAAGATATTAAGGAAACCACGGCTAAGCAGAAATCACTGGGCAGAGTTCTTGTTGTAGATGATGAGGATCATATCCGCAGTATCGTTTGCCGTATGCTGCAGGCAGAGGGTTATGAAACTGCTGGCGCTATAAACGGCCCTGATGCTCTGGCCAAAGTTGAAGCGGAAGAATTCCATCTGATGTTGTTGGATCTGAAGATGCCAGGTATGAATGGATTAGAAGTAATAAGAAAAGTCAAAGTTGAGAACCCTGAGTTGACGACAATCTTATTAACCGGTGTGGCAGATAATGACGAGATAAAAAGCGCTGCTGCAAATGAAGGTGCCTACGCTGTCCTAACCAAGCCCTGCGGCTTGCAAGACATTATCAACTGTGTAGATAACGCATTCAATGAGCGAAGGGTTTCTGCTACCATCGGACGGCCTGATGGCTTCGTTTAAGTGCGTATAAATTTTGAGGTATTCGATGACCGACACATCCATGAATAACAAGCAAGATCAAAGAGAGTTGGAGTTTCTTCGACAGAGGGTGCCTGAATTGGAGGCGTCAGAGACAAAACGGAGGCAAGAAGACGATTCCCTTAAGAAACGGGAGTTGTTCAATTTTTCTTTATTCCAATTCAATCCAGTTCCTACAGTAATTGTCGACCGTGAAGGAAAAGTGGTAAAGAGCAATCTCGCCAAAAGACGTTCAGGCGATAGAATACCGGAGATTGGAGACCAGATGTATATCGATTACGCCGCGAGACATGAGATTGATATGCGTGCCGAACTGATGAGTTGTATCACATCCGGTAATGTAAGGGAATTCCCAGAACTCAATTATGGGGATAAGGTCCTGTCAGTAACAATATGCCCATTCTTGGATGGTGCGATGATAATGTCGTGGGACATTACTGAACGTAAACGAGCAGAGGAAGAACTTCGTGAGAGTGAGGCACGGTTCAGGACCATATTTGAAAACGCCAATGATGAGATTGTATTACTCAATAGCGAAGGTACCATTGTCGATCGCAATGTCAAGGGTGAAGATCTGGTTGGCTATTGTCTGGATGAAGTTGTCGGTAAGAACATTAGTGAACTCGGATTTACCATTCCAGAAGAACGAGTGCCAGCAATGACTGAACTGTTTGTTAAAGCGATGAATGGTGGCAAAGGACGTGGATTAACTGAAGTAAAGTTGATTCATAAAAACGGACACCGAGTCCTGGTTGAGGCCAGTGTAAGCCCCCTTAAAAAGAATGGCAAAGTTGAAGGCATACTCGTTATTCTCAGAGACATTACAGAGCGCAAAGAGGCAGAGACGGCGCTTCAGCATCGAGAGAATCGCTTCAGGTCTCTTATAGAGAATTCTTCAGATGTCATTATGGTATTGAATGCTGAAACTGTGATTGAATATTGCAGTCCGTCCATCGAACGGATGCAGGGATACAAGATGGAAGAGATGTTGGGCAGGAATGCCTTTGATTTCGTTCATCCGGACCAGGTCTCCGAAGCTATGAAAGTGTTCGCTCATGGAATCCAAATACCTGGGTACACCGCTCAGCTAGAGCTCAACCTTCAGCGGAAAGACGGGGAATGGATTACTGTTGAGTTGGTAGGCAAAAACCTGGTTAACGATTCCTCGGTTGGAGGCGTGGTACTCAATTTCAGAGATATCACCGAATATAGAAGAGCCGAAGCAGAGTTACAGGAGCTACTGAAAGCATCTGAAGAAAAAAAGGAGATCATAACAGCATCTCATACGCAGCTTCAGCAGGCCCTACAAGCCCTAGAACTGACACATGAAGAATTGAAGAAAAGCCAGGAACAGCTTTTACAATCTGAGAAACTGGCTGCCATTGGACAACTCGTATCCGGCGTAGCCCATGAATTGAACAATCCTCTAATGGCGATATATGTATGCACGGAGTTGATGCTGAGATATGTGCAAGATGAGACTACAAAACGTGATCTGCATAATCTACATGCTGATACTGAACGAGCCATAGCAATTGTTCGTAATTTACTTTCCTTTGCCCGCAAGCAGGAGCCCGAAAGAAAACCTATATCAGTGAATGAATGCATTCAAAGTGTGCTTAGCCTACGTATGTACGAATTGAGACTGGACAACATTGAGGTTGTGGAGGAACTTGACCCCAGTTTACCCCGCACAATGGCAGATTACCAGCAATTGCAGCAAGTTTTCTTAAATCTGCTCATAAACTCGGAGCAAGCCATGAAAGACGCTCACGACGGAGGGCAAGTTGTTATACGGACAGAGAAAACAATCGATTCATTACACATTACCTTTGCAGATAATGGGCCCGGAATCCCTCAATATACTCTTAGCAGAATATTTGAACCCTTTTTTACTACAAAAGAAGTAGGGGAAGGAACAGGATTAGGGCTCAGTATTTGTTATGGAATTATCAAAGAGCATGGCGGGAAGATACGTGCTCATGGCAATGAAAATGGGGGGACTACATTTGCGATTGAATTGCCTATTACTACCGACGTAGTTTCCGCCTTAAACAGTGATAGAACAAGGAGTATTTGAAAATGAGTATACGTTTAAAACTGCTGCTACTCATATTTGTTGCGATACTAATTGCAGGTGGGGTTAGTACACTCACCGCCAGAAGTATAGCTTCTGACACTGTTGAAGACCAGATCGAAGATCTTTTGGTAGGTACAGCTCAATCGAAATCGCAGCAAATAGAACATGCGATCGCAGATAAGAAAGATATTACCCAACAGGTTTCTGACATAATATCAAATGTAACACTTTTATATGGCACGGATTCTACGGGAGCACTTGATACAACGGTGTTGGGCTTCACAATTCAACTTACTAAAGATAACAACGATTTGATACGCGAAGTGGTCATATGGGATGAAAATGGCGTTCCGATATTCTCTACTGCCACTGAATTGGATTTAGGCTCGGATGCAAATTTGGATGATGTATTTTCAAATGGCATGGGCGGTATCTATATCGGAGATGTCTTTACCAGTACGGCTTCAAACAATCAGGTTCAATTTACCTCGGCACCTGTTCTTATTGCCGGAAAGTTATCCGGTGCTGTTGGACTATTGTGGGAAATGACTGATATTGTCGATATAACCACAAATCGGATCGGTTTAGGAGATACTGGTGAGGCGTATATCGTAAACCAGGATGGCTTCATGATCACTCCATCTTTATTTGTTGATGCTGCTGCGTTTAACTATAACATCCAGAAGGATGGGTTGGGGGCAACATCTTTGGATGCGGGTGTTGGGGATGAAAAAGGAAATGAACTTACAGCAGTTTCTGTCCATAATTATCTTGGAGATGAAGTCTTATCGGTTTCTACGGATATTCCAGAACTGGGATGGGACCTCATTGTGCAGAAGGGATCATCAGAGGCGTTTTTACCGGTTTCCAATATGACGAATATGATGATTTGGATTCTATTGGCAGTGGTTTGTATAGGGATAGTTGGTGTTTTCGTGTTGTCCAGAACGATAACCGATCCGATCGTGAGACTTCATCGCGGTGTATTGGAAGTAATGAATGGGAACCTGGAAATGCCTATTGGTGAAAAAGGGTCCGATGAGATAGCAAAATTATCCCGTGTATTTGATGAAATGACAGATAAGTTGAGAAGGTCTCATTTAGAACTGGAAGCAACTAACGCGAGTTTAGAGAATATCGTGGAGCAAAGAACCGGAGAGCTTACAAGAACCAATGAGGAACTAACTAAGGAAATTCTAGAGCGTAAGCAAGCTCAACAAGTGGCACAAGAGAGTGAGGAGAAATATAGAGAGGTGGTTGAGCGGGCTAGTGATGGAATTTGCATTGTTAGTGAGGGACTGATCAAATATACGAATCCACGTGCAGTCGAAATTGTCGGGTATGTTCCACAGGAAATCATCGATACGCCTCTTACTAATTACATCCATGCGGACGAACTCGAAAACGTGGTAGCTGTATATACCCGCCGTGTGGCAGGAGAAGAGGTGCCGACTAGTTATTACTCGGCATTGCAGCACAAAGATGGTAGAAAAATAGATGTGGAATTTAGTGCTGGGATGGTCATGTATGAAGGGGTCTTATGCGATTTAGTGGTTGTACGTGACATTACCGAGCGCAAACAGGCAGAAGATAAGCTGCGGGAAAGCGAAAAGGGGCTTAAGAGAGCACAGCAGATCGCACATGTGGGGAGCTGGGAATGGAATCTTGGCGATGGGTCCTTCTGGCTATCTGATGAAATGCAGCGCATTCACGGGATAGATGACATCGGACAATTCAACAGTTTCCTGTCCATTATAGACACGTTGATACACCCGGACGATATAGAGGAAACCCAACAGGCCGCAGAACGAGCCATGACCTCAGGTATCGGACCGAATTTGGTCTACAGGATCGTCCGGCCAAGCGGTGAGGTTAGATGGGTGGAGGCAATGGCTCCCGAAGTGAATCGTCTTGCCGATGATGGTTCCCCATTAATCCTGATCGGTACGATTCAGGATATCACCGAACGCAACCAGGCAGAGGAAGGTCTCAAGTTAGCCAACAAGAGGCTGGTGGAGACAGCTAGAGAGGCGGGTATGGCAGAGGTGGCTACTGGGGTACTTCACAATGTAGGAAATGTCGTCAATAGTGCGGGTATCACTACTTCTACGATTGTGGAAACTGTTCGTAATTCACGTATGGGCAATCTTAGCAAAGTGACTACCATGCTCGAAGAACATAAGGATGATCTGGGTTCATTCCTCTCAAATGATACTCAAGGACAAAAACTACAGATTTACCTTACAGAACTGGATAAACACCTGAGTGAAGAAAACGCCAAACTCAATGATGAAGTCAACGATTTATCAGAACGTATGCAGCATATCATTGAGATCATTAATCTACAGCAGTCTTATAGTAAAACAGCGGGGTTGACCGAGATAGTGAGTCCATGCGAGATCATGGAAGACGCACTGCGTATAAATTCTGGAGCGCTGATCCGGCACAGTGTGAAAGTGACTCGGGAATTCGAAGACCTGCCCCCCATCCCGATCGATCGGCACAAGGCCCTGCAGATTCTCACTAATCTGATCAGCAATGCCAAATATGCTCTAAATAAAAATGATCGATTGTCAAAGAAACTCACACTTCGCATCAAAAACAGTGATGACGATCGCATCCGTTTCGAAGTAGCCGATAATGGCACCGGCATCGCCCAAGAAGATTTTTCCCAGATATTCAGCTACGGTTTCACCACTAAAAAAGACGGGCACGGCTTCGGTTTGCACAGTGGAGCACTGGCTGCAAAACAAATGGGTGGTTCCTTGCAAGTATACAGTAAGGGGCGCGGAAAAGGTGCTACGTTTACGCTTGATCTGCCAATCAATCTCAAAGGAGATCGGAATGAGTAAAAAGACAAAAGAGATTCTTAAACTGACAAATGATGAGATCAACAGTTTAGCCCGCCGGATACTCATCATCGACGACAATCCGGATATTCACAGGGATTATAGGAGTATTCTTGCCAGCGAAGACGGGGGAAGTCTGCTCGGTGACCTGGAAAAAGAACTCTTCGGGGATAGCACTATCATAACAGTCAAGAAGGACACATACATTTTAGATTTTGCATTGCAGGGGCAGGAAGGCTTCAATAAAGTGCAGGAAGCCGTTTCCCAGGGAGAACCGTACATGGTGACTTTTGTGGACATGCGAATGCCGCCGGGATGGGATGGCCTGGAGACTATTGAACATATCTGGCAAGTAGACCCGGATATACACATTGTTATCTGTACGGCTTATTCCGATTATTCCTGGGCGGAGATTGTCCAACGCCTGGGTAAAACCGATAAACTCCTGCTGCTTAAAAAGCCCTTTGATGCCGTGGAAGTTGCTCAACTGGCCAGCACACTTACGCAGAAATGGGTTCTGCATCATAAGGCTGCCCTCAAGATGGAAGAACTGGATGTGAAAGTGGCACACAGGACGGAGGAGTTAGAGCGCTCAAACAATGATTTAAAACAGGAAATGAAGGACCGCAAACAGGCTAAGATGTCTCTTGCAGAGAATGAGCAAAAACTGAGGACTATTTTTGAAGCCATAGGGGACGGTCTGAATGTAACTGACATGCAGGGCAACATCACTGATGTGAATGAGGCTTTTCTATTAATGATTGGTCTTGGTGGCAGGGATGAGGCAATTGGCCAAAATGCAACGGAATTCATGGCCGAGACAGAGTTGCCAAGGTTCAAAGAACATGCTATCGAAGCTGCAAATTCCGGGTTCGGCATTACCAGAGAATACACCGTGAAAACGGTTGATGGTACCACATTTAGTGGTGAAGCTACGGCTGCTCTTCTGGACGATGGCTCAGGGAATGCAACAGGATTTGTTAGTGTCATCAGGGATATCACAGATCGTAAGCAGATAGAAATAAAACTAAACCAACTGGTTAAATCGCTTGAGGAAAAAAACAAAATCATCAGTGTATCTAACCAGAACCTTCAAGAAGCGAAGGACCGGATTGAACGAGCATATGACACAATTGCTTTGCGAACTATTCAACTGGAAACTACCAATGACGAATATAAACAAGCCCAAGTGCAGCTTTTTGCATCAAACAACAAATTAAAAGAGAGCGAAGAGACGTATCGCATGCTAGCGGAAAACGTGGCTGATGTGATCTGGACGAAAGATATGAACTTGTGCAACACCTACGTAAGCCCATCTATATTTGGGCTGACCGGATACACTGCCGAAGAAGCTATGGAAATGACAATTGAGCAGACGAATCCGCCTGCTTCTGTAGACCTGATCAACAAAATGTTCGTTGAAGAATTAGAGAACGAAGCCTCCGGGGATGCACCGCCTGATCGTCAGCGCATTCTCGTTCTCGAACAATACCGTAAAGACGGTTCCACCGTATGGGTTGAAGAACAGGTATCGTTTCTCCGGGATTCAGAGGGAGAACCTATCGGGATACTCGGTGTTACCCGAGACATTGCCGAACGAAAACAAGCGGAGGAATCGCTGCGTGAGAGTGAGGAGAAATACCGGCTTGTCAACGAAAACGCCGATGCTCTCATAATTATGATTGATCCTGAGGGGAAATATATCTATGCTAATGCGGCCCACGAGTGGATCATGGGATATGATCCGGATGAACTCCTTGGAACATCTCCTTTCGATTATATGCATCCTGCGGATGTTACCCGAATGGGATCAATATTCGCTGAAAAACGCGAGCATATGCAGTCTTTAACATTCAGGTTCAAGTGCAAAGACGGTACCTATAAGTGGATGGAGGGGAATGGAAGCTTGATACTTGCCGGTGATGGCGAATTGAAAAATGCACTTGCGGTATTGAGCGATGTTACCGAGAGAATTCGTGCAGAGGAAGCGCTACGCGAGAGTGAGGAACAATACCGGTTGATCAGTGAAAACGTTGATGCTCTTATCGCCATGGTGGATACCGAAGGGAAATATATCTACGCAAACGCGGCACACACATGGATCACCGGATACCATCCGGAGGAACTCCTCGGAAAACAAAGCTTTGATTATGTTCACCCTGAAGACAGGGACCGATTGGCAACAATGCTTTTAGAGCAATACGAAATAGATACATCATTTTTGTTCAGATACAAGTGCAAAAATGGATCTTATAAGTGGCTGGAAGGACGTGGCAGTCTCATGAAAGACAGCGCCGGCCAACTGCAAAGCGCCCTTGTTATTGTCAACGACATTACCGAACGTATTCGGGCAGAGGAAATCATAAATCAGCAATCACATGACCTTAGTGAACGGCTTAAAGAATTACATTGCCTCTATGGCATTTCTAAGCTTACTGAAAAGGCTGATATTTCGTTGGAAAAATTGGTTGATGAGATAATTACTCTCATACCGTACGCCTCGCAATACCCAGAAATCACGTGCGCTCGAGTAGTCCTCAACGACAAGGAGTTGGAGACAGAAGGATTCGCGGAAACCATCTGGAAATTGAGTAGCGATATCAAAGTGAATGGTCTGAACATGGGCGTCTTGGAGGTCTGTTACACCGAAGAAAGGCCAGTGCAAGATGAGGGCCCCTTTTTAAAAGAGGAGCGAGAACTAGTTGACGCTATTTCAAAAGAGTTGGGTGGATTCGTTGAGCGCAAACTTACAGCGGAGGCGCTGAAGGAAAGCGAGGGTCGCTTAAGAATTATTTTGGATTCCATACTGACCGGTGTTGCGCTTATCGATGCAGAAACCCATACAATCATCGATGTCAATCCTATTGCCGCAGAGTTGATTGGTCTTCCCAAAGAAGAGATTATCGGCCACACGTGTCACAAGTTTATCTGTCCTGCCGAAGTGGGCAAGTGTCCTATTACTGACCTGGGACAGAAAATCGACAAATCAGAGCGGGTTCTTATAAATGCCAGTGGTGAGAGTATACCGGTTATGAAAAACGTAACCTCTCTAACTGTGAATGGGCGTGGGCTTGTAATCGACAGCTTCATTGATATTACCGAACGCAAGAAGGTCGAGGAAGCTTTGCTGGTTGCCAAGGAAGCAGCTGAATCAGCCAGCCATGCAAAGAGTGATTTTCTGGCCAGCATGAGCCACGAAATCCGGACTCCCATGAACGCCATCCTGGGAATGGCTGATTTACTGGTTGAGACTCCTCTCAATACGGAACAACAGCAATACGTTCATGTATTCCAGTCGGCTGGAGAGAATCTCCTGGGACTTATCAATGACGTCCTGGATATCTCAAAAATAGAATCTGGCCATTTAGAACTGGAGAATATCGAGTTTGATTTGACCGACCTCCTGGATGGTCTCAGTCAAATCATGGCCATTCGCGCACATGCGAAAGAAATTGAACTTGGTTACTATATTGCTCCTGATGTGCCAACCAGACTTGAAGGAGACCCAACGAGGTTAAGACAGGTTCTGACCAATCTCTTGGGTAATGCCATCAAGTTCACGGATAATGGCGGGGTATTTGTCGAAGTAAAAAATGCCAATATCAAACCCCAAAAATCAAAAAAACAGCAAGCCAGACTCATGTTTACGGTTAACGATACCGGAACCGGTATTCCCGCAGACAAACTGGAAAGTGTCTTTGAAGAATTTACTCAAGCTGACAGTTCAACCACTCGCCAGCATGGCGGCACCGGATTGGGATTGACTATCTCAAAACAGCTAGTGGAACTCATGGGCGGACGAATCTGGATTGAAAGTGAGCCGGGGAAAGGTTCCACATTCTACGTTGAAATAGCTTTAAAAACGCTTCCTGAGAAAGTTAAAGGGAAATTAGATACTTCCGAGGTGGACCTCGCGGGAATGAAAATACTGGTTATAGATGATATAGCCACAAATCGTCTCATATTTAACAGAATACTTTCTGAAAAAGGTGCACTGGTCACCGAAGCAGTGGATGGATACGAGGGATTTAATGAGCTTAAAAATGCTCACGAAGCAGGACATCCATATAAACTGGTATTGCTTGATTTCCGCATGCCGGGTATGGATGGATTTGATTTTATGGAACAGGTAAACAAAGAAAAGCCCACCGATGGCACAATCATCATGATGCTTACTTCCGATAACCGTAGTGGACAGGCAAGTCGTGCACGTGAACTGGGAATTTCTGCGTATCTGGTTAAACCGGTACAGCGCCAACATCTATTTGAATCAATCTCGGTTGCGCTGGGACAGACAGAGATTATTCAGAAGCAGCAACCGGAAACCTCGGAAACAAATACTTCCGAATCAGCAGCTTTACCGGATTTACGGATTCTACTGGTAGAGGACAATGCGGACAACCGTCTGCTGGTCCAGTCTTTTCTAAAGAAAACTCCGTATCACATTGAGATAGCTGAAAATGGTGAGATTGCCTTGGAAAAGTTCAAATTGTCTGAATATGATCTTGTGCTCATGGACGTGCAGATGCCAGTGAAGGATGGTTATACAGCTACAGCAGAGATCAGGGAATGGGAAAACGAAAGAGAATTGGAAGCAACCCCAATTGTTGCACTTACAGCTCACGCAACTACAGATGACGAACACAAAAGCATCGAAGCGGGTTGTGATGGTCACTTGACCAAACCCATAAAAAAGGCGAAGTTGCTGGAATCTATTCTGAAATATACCGGAAACCAGGGGAGATGACCGTAATGAGGGCCTTCATAAGCAAAGGCGATGTTGTATTACCATAAAATTCTCAAGGTGATGGTTGATGGAAAAATGTAAATTATCAGGGGAGGAAGATCATGGTATTTAATTCTGATAGAAAAAGGGATGACAAGGCAATCGTTTATGTGGAAGAGGAACTGGCGGACCTCATTCCCGGATTTCTGGATAACAGATGGAACGATGTTGAGGCGATTGATGAAGCGTTGGCTACTAGAGACTACGAAACTGTACGTGTATTAGGTCATTCCATGAAAGGTTCCGGTGGAGGTTATGGATTTGGTGCTATCACTGATATTGGGAAGTCTCTGGAAGTTGCTGCAAAGGAAAGGGATGCAGAAGAAATACGTAAATGGTTGAAGGAATTGGCATACTATCTCGAAATAGTTGAGGTTGAATATGAATGAAACAACAAGCGAATCGCTGATTTTAAGTATCGACGATGACGGGGACACTCTCCAGCTCATCGAACGGCTTTTAACAAGCGCCAACTATAAAGTCATTACGGCTACGGGTGGTTCCGATGGCCTTCGGATGGCAGCTTCAAGTGACCCCGACCTCATCCTGCTGGATGTGAACATGCCCGAAATGGATGGGTACGAGGTATGCGAACGTTTGCAGGAAGATAAGCAAACGGCCAGCATTCCGGTGGTGTTTGTGACCGGCACCGCGGATGAGCAGGACAAGGCCAAAGCGTTTACTCTTGGTGCTGTTGATTATCTGTTGAAACCCGTCCAAAAAAAAGACCTCTTATTGGTAGTGTCTAATCATATAGATACACATGCCAAATGGAAGAAACTGCATGCAACCCCTATAAAATGGGACGACGATATTCTGTCATTTGATTTCATGGAATTCAGGGAGTATCTCTACGATAAACTGGATTCTATGGCAAAAAGGAAATCCCAGCTTTTAACGGCTTCACCTGCCGATATCTATGCAATCTCTTCGGAAGATGGGATCAAATCCACTACACTGGCCCAGCATATCGCCGAGTTTCTGGGATTGCCCTTTATCACCACCATCAATCCAGAAGACATACAATCGGGTGTAATATCGCCGTTGTTTAGTAAATCACACTTTGTTGTGCCAGTGAAAGATGATGTTACCAGTCAAGCCTTTGTAATCAGTAATCCCTTTGACTGGGAGCTTATCGAAACTCTGAAGCAATTCTCTAGCACAAGAGAGGGACCCAAGTTATTGATTTCGGCCCCTGATAATATAGCACGGCTGTTCACGTATGGATCCTCAACCTGGCAAGACGATGCTCCATCCACCACGAAAAAATCACCGGTGACAAAACCAGAAAAATCGGCAATGGAGAAGCAACCTATCATATTTATCGCCGATGGTGTTGTTGAAGGAGCAATGTCTGCAGGGGCAAGTGACATCCACATTGAGCCGAAAGAGTCGTCCACGGTGGTCCGGTTTCGGGTCGATGGAGATTTGCGCGACTTTACGTCTCTCAAAAAAGAAACGGGTGTACAGCTAATAGCCCGCTTTAAAGTACTCGGCAGTCTTGACCTGTCTGAGAGCAGGAAACCTCAGGACGGTGCTTTTGTGGAAGTTGTCCATGGAGAAGAGGTCAATTTTAGATTATCCACCAGTTCTACACCCTATGGAGAAAGCCTTGTCATGCGGTTATTGGAACCCTATGCCGAAGTGAAGGACCTTAGAGAACTAGGCATGACAGCTGAACAGGCCCAAACTCTGAAAGCATTAATCAACCGCCATTCTGGAAGCATTCTAATAGTGGGCCCGACCGGATCAGGCAAGACCACTACTATCTATAGCGTACTTCATGGAATTGACTATAAGGCTCGGAGTCTGGTATCCATCGAAGACCCTGTAGAGTACCGGATCCCTTTTGCCAATCAGCAGCAAGTCAACGAAAAAGCAGGGGTTACATTTGAAGCCCTGCTCAAAGCTGCTGTGAGGCAGGATCCTGACATATTGTTTATGGGTGAGGTAAGAGACCAGCATTCAGCTAAGGTAGCTATGGATTTTGCCAGTACCGGGCATCTAACCATCACCAGTCTGCATACGTCGAACGCCACTACAGCCATTTCTCGTCTTGAGAGACTCGGAACCAGCCGAGGTGTCATGGCCGAGGCTATCAGCGCTATATCTGCTCAGAGGCTGTTAAAAAAGCTCTGTCCCTTTTGCAAAGAAACAGTGCCTATCTCTGAAGAAGAGATAGAAATGCTATCTCCATTTACAAACGATATCCCTTCGATGGTCGCTCATCCTGTTGGGTGCCACCAATGTAATGATATCGGGTACCGAGGACGCGAGGGGATTTATGAGATTCTTGAATTCACTGCTGAAATTTCTGGGATGGTTCGAAACGATGCTTCTATTGCAGAGATAAGATCATTTGTTTACAGCGCGGGTGGATATCTGGCCAGTACACACGCCATTGAAAAAGTGAGGGATCTGGTATTCTCTCCCAGCGATGTCTACGAAGCAGTGTTAATCGAAGAAACTGAACTGAAAAATCTTAAGGCTTTACAAACTTCATCCAAATTCCTGCAGCAAGCCGAAGAAGTCCTTGATCCGCACCCACATCTGCAACCTGACAACAAAATTACGGTATCGCTGACAGAGGGTGGGGATACGGCATCCATTCTTGTTGTAGAGGATGATGAAGACACCCGAAAGCTCATTACCCAAATACTGGAAAAACAAGGCTATACTGTGGCATATGCCGTTGATGGGTTGGATGCCATGCTGCTATTGGACAAACAGCCTTTCGACCTGGTTTTGTCTGATGTTAATATGCCCAATCTTGACGGCTTCAAGTTAATGGAAATAATGATCCAGAAAGGGATAGATACTCCCGTCATATTCCTAACAGCGCGGGAAAGTGCCCAAGATGAAGAGGCCGGATTGACACTCGGCGCGATCGATTATTTAAGAAAACCGATTAATAAAGAAGTGCTTTTGTTGAGGGTCAAGCGGGCACTCCGTCAATCAAATAAAGTGGGTGGATAAGGGATGAACGAATTGAAAACCGCTGCCATTTGTTCCAAATGTGGTTCTGTGGTTTCAAAAGAGGAACAAGCAGGAGAAGGCTCAGAGGATATCTGTATACAGTGTAGAATTGCACTGGCCGAAGAGCTCATAGAAGAAAAATTCGCAGAAACAATCCAGTATTCCCTCACTAACAGGGTTGGTAAGAAAAAAAAGCGGACGATGGCCCTTTTGATTGGGTTGATCACCAGTGGTGTGGTAATTGGGGTTCTGGTTCCCATATTCATTTTTGTCCTCAACAACGATAGCCCAACTTCCTCTCCCAGCCTTAACGACACAGATAGCCTGACGATATTGCTGGGAGACTGGACCGCTATAGACGGGGTTCTATCACCTGAAGGTCAAGAGAAGCATCAATTAGTGTTCGGGGATCAGAGTTGGACCGATTATGAACTGATGGTTGAAGCAGAGTTATTTTCCGGGAATGGGTACGGTATTTATTATCGAGTGACTGGTGAACCTGACATTTCCGGCTATTGCTTTCAATACATAGCTACCGGAACACCGAAGTTCCTAGTGCGACCGGTTGTAGATGATCACGAGAAGTTGGCCATATACAAGGTGCTGATGGATGAAATATTCTCCGAATTTGATGTCTATAATCAATCCCATGAAATATCTATCCGAGTAGAGAACAACCACCATACTATTCAAGTTGATGGCAGAGTAGTTGCAGAATTTGATGATGATTCATTTTCTTCTGGTATGGCAGGCTTCAGGACCTGGAGTACATCGGAGGTAGTTTTCCGGGATTTGACTTTGAGTGAGGTTCATTGACGGTGTCCCCAGAAATCCCCCGCTCCCAAAAGACTTGGTTTTTGCCAGAATTCTGCCGTTTGTAGAAATTGTCTTATAAGGACCTCTCATACATCCTAGACAGAGTATTCTTCCCACAAATTACGGGTAAACACCTGTTTGGTTTCAGGTTAACACGCTATCTCACCGGAACCATTATCACCTAAAATCCATGACGGAATATCGTATCAAGGCGCATTAGCTCGTATCATCGAGATTGATGCGGAAACTTAACGGAAATATTGGGAGGTAATCATGTCAACAAAATTTGTGAAGAGTGTCAGGTTCATCAGTTCGCCGCTTCTGTTCGTTCTTATAATGGCGATTCTTTTGGCGGCCCCGCCGCCTGCCCTGGCGGGCACTCCCGCTTACCCCGGCGGCAGCGGGACTTCGGGGGACCCGTATCACATAAGTACGGCTGCCGACTGGACATATCTGCGCAGCACCACTGCCGACTGGAATAAATATTTCATCCTGACGGCCAATATCAATTTTAGCGGGGCGACCCTGACGCCGGTGGGGACCAGCTCAACCAAATTCACCGGCAACTTTGACGGCAATGACAAGGTGCTGAGCAACGCCACTATTGGCACATCGTCCTCATCTTACAGTGGGCTGTTTGGTTATATTGATACCAGCGGCCAGGTGAGCGATCTGGGCGTTGAAACGATACAAGTCACCGGAAACACTAATGTTGGCGGGCTGGCGGGATTTTCTAAAGGCACCATCACGAATTGCTACACTACAGGAGCGGTAGGCGCCACTGATGCTGAAATGGGAGGCCAAATAGGCGGGCTTGCGGGAAGGAATGAAGGCACCATCACGGATTGTTATGCCACGGGCTCAGTTACCATCACTGGCGATTACGTGTATAATCCGTCGTATATTGGTGGGCTGGTAGGGCTTAATGAGGGCGGCACCGTCACCGGCTGTTACGCCACCGGCACAGTTGCTGCCGGCAGCGCCGATGTCGTTGGCGGGCTGGTGGGATACGGTTACAATGGTACGATCACTAACTCTTACGCCAGAGGCGCAACCACCGGTGGCTGGGGAGTTGGTGCTTTGGTGGGACGCACTTATACGAACCCGGTCACGAACTGTTACGCCACTGGTGCCGTTACCGGCTCTTCAACTATCGGTGGGCTGGTGGGGAACGTATATTCAAGCACGTTCACCGCCTCTTACTGGGATACGCAGACCACCGGTCAGAGTTCCAGCGCTGCTGGTACCGGCCTTACCACCGATGACATGACTTATACATATGCGGGCACGGCCTATGTTGACTGGAATTTCACTACCATCTGGGGCGCGGATACGGGGAATGCCAACGGCGGCTATCCCTACCTGCGATGGCAAAGTATTGTGTCCACAGCTCCCGAGATGGATGTTAAAGGTAACAGCGTTTCCATCACCGACGGGGACACCTCTCCCACAACAGCCGACCACACCGATTTCGGTTCAGCCGATGTGACTTCCGGCTCAGTTGTACGAACGTTCACTATTGAAAATACCGGCGATGCCACACTGACGTTGAGCGGCACGCCGACCATAGCCGGGTCCGATTTCAGCCTCACAGGCACACCATCGGCAACGGTGGCCGCCAGCGGGAACACCACTTTTAGTGTAACCTTCAATCCATCGGCCACCGGAACTCGGACGGGGACGGTCAGCATCGCCAATGATGATTCCGACGAGAATCCTTATAACTTCTCCATTCAGGGGACGGGCACGGGACCTGAAATGGATGTCAAAGGGAACAGCGTTTCCATCACCGATGGCGACAGTTCGCCTTCGACCAACGACCACACCGACTTCAGCACCGCCGATGTCTCATCCGGTTCTGTGATTAGAACTTTCACTATTGAAAACACCGGAAATGCCACGCTGACGTTGACCGGAACGCCAACAATCACAGGGGCCAATTTCTCTTTGACCGGCACACCTTCGGCAACTGTGTCCGCCGGAGGGAACACCACATTCAGCGTAACCTTCAACCCCTCGGCCACCGGGACTCGGACAGGGACGGTCAGCATCGTCAACGATGATTCGGATGAAAACCCATATAACTTCTCGATTCAGGGGATTGGGACCGAACCGGAAATGGATGTGAAGGGCAATTCCACTTCTATTACAGATGGGGACAACGCCCCTTCTACAGTAGACCACACCGATTTCGGCAGCGCTGATATAACTTCAGGAACCGTAGTTCGAACCTTCACCATCGAAAACACCGGAAATGCGACGCTGACGTTGAGCGGCACGCCGACCATAGCCGGGTCCGATTTCAGCCTCACAGGTACACCATCGGCAACAGTGGCCGCCAGCGGGAACACCACTTTTAGTGTAACCTTCAATCCATCGGCCACCGGAACTCGGACGGGGACAGTCAGCATCGTCAACGATGATTCGGATGAAAACCCATATAACTTCTCGATTCAGGGGATTGGGACACAG
>JABMQN010000212.1 GCA_013203045.1 Chloroflexota bacterium | reverse complement strand
TACGTTGAACTCCACTGTCATTCCAACTATTCGTTTCTTGACGGGGCATCTCATCCCGAATATCTGGCTCAACGAGCAGCCGAACTCCAGATGCCTGCCCTGGCGCTTACTGACCACAACGGCTTGTATGCAGCGATCATTTTTTACGAGGCCTGCAAACAGGCAGGGATCAAGCCGATCATCGGAGCAGAGATCACCCTTGAAAACGGCCATCATATTACCCTGCTGGCAAAGAACAACGCAGGCTATTCCAATCTGAGCCGATTGATCACACGGGCTCATCTGAGTCATGATAAGGGAAATCCATCGATTCCAATAGAATCCCTTCCACAATATATTGACGGTCTTTTCTGCCTCTCAGGCTGCCGCGATAGCGAGATAGCCAGCCTGATCCTGCAAAGCAGGAAGTCGCAAGCCTGCGAAGCAGCAGCGAAATGCATTGATATCTTTGGCAAGGACAATTTCTGGATGGAGATTCAGAACAACTTCTACCCCGAAGATACACGGTTGACACATACACTTGTTACCATGGCCCAGAACCTGGGAATTGGATATGTGGCCACAAACAATGTCCATTATGCGTGTGAGGAAGGTTATCGACTCCACGATGTGCTAACCGCCATCAAGAACCGTTCCACTCTCGATGATTGCCGTTCGCTCAGGCTCAATTCCGAATTCTATCTCAAGTCCGGTACTGAAATGTCCTGCCTTTTTCGCGATTACCCAGAGGCGATTTCCAATACCCTGATTCTCGCCGAGCAATGCAATGTCGATCTGGATTTCTCCGCCTACCGTTTTCCCGAATTTCCGCTTCCTCCCGGAGAGACAGTACATAACTATCTGACCAAGATATGCTACACGATGGTTCGAAGCAGGTATGAGGTTATAACACCGGAGGTGGAAAGCCAGCTCAAATACGAGCTGAACCTCATTCGGAAACTGGACCTCTCAGGCTACTTCCTCATCGTTTGGGACATTATGGAGTATGCCCGGAGAAACAACATACCAGCACAGGGAAGGGGATCAGCCGCCAACTCCATCGTTGCCTACATTTTGGGTATCACCCGCGTTGATCCCATCAGCAACAAGTTGTTTGTGGGTCGATTTATAAATGAGGAGATGGCGTCATTGCCGGATATCGATATCGATATCTCCACCAACCATCGGGAACAGGTCATCCAGTACGTCTACGAGAAATACGGTGCGGATCACACAGCCATGGTCTGCACTTATGTGACCTTCCAGGCGAGGAATGCCATTCGGGAAGTAGGCAAGGTTTTAGGTATGCCGGCTCATATCCTCGATCGGATGGCCCGTTCTGTCTCTCATTATCGGGCTGGAGAGGTGCAGGAAGATTTGGCGGGAATCGATGAGTTTCGCCCTTACTTTGATTCAACCCCTTGGGAGACGTTTACTTCAATCTGCCGCCAAATCGCTGACTTTCCCCGGCATCTCTCCATTCATGTCGGGGGGATGCTGATCTCTTCCTGTCCCTTGACCGATATTGTTCCGTTGGAGAATGCCACCATGCCCGGGAGAGTCGTTTGCCAGTGGGACAAGGATGGAGTTGCCGATGCCGGGCTCATCAAAGTGGACCTGTTAGGTTTGAGGATTCTCTCATTAGTACAAGAGGTATGCGAGCAAGTAGAGGAAAGTGAAGGTCGGAAAATAGATCTGGCCCAAATACCTCATGATGATCCCAAAGTCTACGATATGATCTGTTCGAGTGACACTGTCGGGGTGTTCCAGATAGAAAGCCGGGTACAGATGCAGACCTTACCCCAGACGAAACCCCGCTCTATCGAGGACCTGACTGTCGAGGTGGCCATCATCCGTCCCGGTCCGCTTCAGGGAAATATGGTCAATCCCTATATACGGCGCAGACAGGGTAAGGAAAAGGTCTCTTACCTTCACCCGCTTTTGGAATCGGTGCTTGAGGAAACCCTGGGCGTAATCCTGTTTCAGGAGCAGGTGATCCAGGTGGCTACCATTATTGCCGGGTTCACTGCCGGGGAGGCTGACTCCCTTCGGCGAGCCATGAGCCGCAAGCGATCAAAGGAGGCCATGGAGCGAATGCGTCAGCGGTTCGCTGAGGGAGCCCGGGCTAATGGAGTCGACGAAAAGAAAGCCAGCAGCATCTTTGAAATACTAAAAGGATTCGCCGCGTATGGCTTCTGCAAGAGTCATGCTGCTGGCTTTGCATTATTGGGATATGAGTCAGCCTGGCTGAAGACCTACTATCCAGCACAATTCTATGCAGCGTTACTCAACAATCAACCCATGGGATTCTATACCCCGGAAGTACTCGCGAGCGATGCTAAAAGACATGGAGTAGCCCTGTTACCAGTGGATATCAACCGGAGTCATGATAAGTGTACCGTTGAGGCGGGAAAGGTCCGTTTGAGCTTCAGATATGTGAAAGGTTTAGGCGGAAAAGCGATTGATGCGATATTAGCAGTACGCAATAGTTTTCCTTTTGTTTCTCTGGATGACTTTTACTATCGGGCCAGGATCGATGCCGATGCCCTGCAAAATCTCATCATGATCGGAGCCTTCGATTCTTTTGGATCGTCCAGAAGACAAGCTCTATGGCAATTAGGACTGTTGGAGAAGACTTCTCCTGAGCAGTTACCTTTGGAATTAACGGGCACCCGGGTATCGTTACCTGAAATGGTACAGTTAGAAGAAATGAAATACGATTACGATATACAGGGGCTGTCGGCGACCTATCATCCCATGCGGGCACTTGGCCGGGAAGTGTTGGGAAACGGAACTCTCAGAAGCTCGGAGCTTGAAGGGATTCGCGAGGGAGAGAGGGTAAAATGTGCCGGATATGTAGTGACCCGCCAGCGTCCAATGACTGCTAAGGGTTTTTCGTTCCTGACTCTAGAGGATGAAGAAGGGATGATAAATGTGATCTTGAAGCCGAATATCTATGAAAAATACCGGCAGATATTCAGATTGGAACTGATAATGGAAGTGGAGGGAACGATCCAGAAGAAAAACGGGATCATCAACATCATCGCTGATCGTCTTTCTCCGCTGATAAATCAGCTTGGATCGGCGAGGATTCCCATGAGGGGCTTTTGCCGGTACTAAATTTAGATGCTAGAATTATCCGCAAAGGGATAGTATGGGCGAGATACTGATCGGGACCTGTTCCTGGACCGAGGAGACCCTGGTGAAAGGCGGTAAGTTCTACCCTCCTTTCGCCAAGGACGCTGAATCACGGTTGCGATATTATGCCAGTCAATTCCCCATTGTAGAAGTTGACAGCAGCTACTATTCCATGCCCTATGAAAAGAATACCCGACTATGGGTAGAGCGCACTCCGGACGACTTCATATTTGACGTCAAGGCTTTTCGACTTTTCACTCAGCATCAGACACCACCAGCTTCCCTGCCTCGGGATATCCGTGAGGCACTGCCCTCCTCATTACAGGAGAAGAATAATCTGTATCAGAATAGCCTGCCGCCAGATATCCTCGATGAGATGTGGAACAGATTCGAATCCGCCCTGTTACCCTTGGATAGCACCGGAAAGTTAGGAGTAGTGCTTTTTCAGTTTCCACCGTGGTTTGTAGCTGGATCGGATAAACTGGATTACATTCTTTCCTGCAAGGAGAGGCTCCAGCAATACCGTTTGGCCATCGAATTTCGCAATAACTCGTGGATGAGCGATTCTAACCGTGATCACACCCTGGGTTTCCTCAAAGATAACAACCTGCCATATGTCTGCGTCGATGAGCCGCAAGGCTTCAAGTCGAGCATGCCTCCGGTAGCTGAGCCGACATGTGACATCGCAATTATAAGATTCCATGGAAGAAACCAGGCAAACTGGGAGGCCAAGGGAATAAAAGCTTCAGATCGGTTCAACTGGTACTACGATGATGATGAACTAGCGGAATGGGTTGAGCGGATCAATGATCTAAAGGCCAAAACGAAATGGCTTCACCTTCTCTTCAACACCCATTATGGTGATCAAGCGATAGTCAACGCTCGAAAGCTTTCAGGGATGTTGGATTTTGAGATTCGACAGAGAGGGCAGCTTTCACTGGATTTGGATCACAGTGGCCACCAGGAGACATCGCAATGATTTCGGACTGAGAGAGGATTTGAACCTCTGACCTCTGAGACCGAGATTTGGCGAAGGAACCCCCTGCCATACACCTACAACATCGCCGGGTGCATCCATAGATTCAGATCAGCCTCAACCCAACAATTTGTATACTTTGTTACCCTCTCCTTAAGATTGAATGGCAGTGAATCACGAGTGCATTGAGAAAGCGTTCTGAAGAGAGATCGATCATATAAAGAGGTTGATAATTATCTCAAAATCTGGCGACAGTTTTGGCGACACCCACGATGGAAACCGCCGGTAGTTGCTCTAAATCGCATCGTAAAATACCGGGATTATGCCTTAAATAACGTGGTTTTGCCGACATTCTGCCGACAAAAGAAGGGCGCTCCAAAAAGCATAATGTAAAAGTAAGCCACGATTAAAATTGGTTATGCTCCAAAAGGACTTGATTTTGGTGATACCTGTGCCGAAAGCATCAATTCAAGGGCCAACTTCTCCCGTCCCTATTGCGGATGGTTGTAATTCTTGATGAAAATACCGTCGCCGGAATAACAGTGCCACATTCACCAGCCCTATCAGGACCGGAACTTCGACCAATGGCCCAATAACTGCAGCAAAAGCTTGACCTGAATCAATACCGAACACCGCTACTGCCACCGCGATGGCTAACTCAAAATTGTTACTGGCTGCTGTGAAAGCAATAGTGGTAGTTTTCGAGTAATCGGCCCCCGCGCGCTTACCCATGTAGAAGGAAACCAGGAACATGACTATGAAATAGATCAGCAGTGGCACTGCAATACGCAGCACATCCAGTGGATTTTCAACGATATAATCGCCCTTCAATGAGAACATCACCACAATGGTGAAAAGGAGTGCAACAAGCGTGACTGGGCTGATTCGGGGGATAAACTTTGTGCTGTACCACTCCTCGCCCTTACGGCGCTTTAAGAAAAACCGTGTCAGCATCCCGCCGAAGAAGGGGATACCCAGGTATATAAAAACACTCTTGGCAATCTCGCCCATGCTAACATCAACTTCTTCCCCTTCTACGCCAAACCATTCCGGCATGACGGTGACAAAAACATAAGCATACACGGAATAGAAAAGTATTTGGAAGATCGAGTTGAAAGCGACCAAGCCTGCGGCGTATTCTGAATCCCCCTTGGCAAGTTCATTCCATACGATGACCATGGCAATACAGCGCGCCAGTCCGATCATGATGAGCCCAACCATATAGTCGGGATAGTCCCAAAGATAATGAAGAAAAAGGATGGCCAAGAAGAACATAAGCACTGGGCCAATGAGCCAATTCTGGATAAGCGACAAACCCAATATGCGCCAATTGCGGAAGACACGTGGCAGTTCCTCGTATTTCACCTTGGCTAGCGGAGGGTACATCATCAGTATAAGACCGATGGC
Organism: Chloroflexota bacterium; assembly: GCA_013203045.1. Taxonomy (GTDB): domain Bacteria; phylum Chloroflexota; class Dehalococcoidia; order SZUA-161; family SpSt-899; genus JABMQN01. The sequence goes on along the minus strand of JABMQN010000212.1, from coordinate 2,617 downwards.
GATGGGGATTGACGTTGTATCAATGCTCAAATCATTGATGGCATCGGCCACCTCAGGGATGAAGTTTCCTAACCCCACCCCGATGATCATTGCCAGGAATATCCAGACCGTCAGGAAACGGTCCAGAAAGGAAAGACGGCTGCTCGCTGCTTTAAGTTCTTGTTCCATGCGTCATCCCTCAGTGATTAGCAAAATTAACGTCTCAGGTCCTAGTCTTGAATCCACAGGATGATGTAGTATATGCCCACCCCGATAAAGACCAATGCCGCGAGTCTGCGAACCATTTTTTCCACAATCGTGACTTTGTCCATCCACTGAGATACCTTAGTCACACCTGTAGATAGTAAGGCCGCAAAAATAAGCACTGGGAGCCCACTTCCGATGGCAAACGAAGCAGGCAACGCTATACCCTCTGAGGATTCAAGCGCCAAAGGCATCATAATACCGAAAAAGAGAATAGCTGTGTAGGGACAGAACGCCAGAGCGAATATCACTCCCAGCAGGAATGCCCCTAGCCTTCCCCGGTTGGCTACCCTTTCTCCTAATGTGGAAAGCTTCCCTCCAACTTGGACAAAAGGGAGGTTGATTATATCAAGCATGATGATTCCCACAATGAGCAAAAGCGGGCCGATAAACTTTTCCCCGCTATCTTGAAGAAAATCGGATACATGATGTGTTTGAGCCCCAGCCAGAATGATCAGTGCTCCAATTGAGAAATATGACGCCATTCTTCCCAATGTATAAAGAGCCCCCGACACAATCACATAACTTGGACTGGTAATCTCCCGGCTGATGTAAGCCATTGCGCTGATGTTGGTAGCTAGGGGGCAAGGGCTTATGGCTGCCAACAATCCAAGCAGAAAAGCTGCTAACAAGGGGATACCCGTGTCATCGGCAGCCTGTTGTAATATTTCGGTCAAATCCACTAGATATTCTCCAGATGTTCCTCAATAGCAGTTTTTACAACCTCGATGAAGGCCTCATCACGTCCAAGCTTGGTCCAAATATCGGTGATTTCTTCAATTTGATCGGTTCCGTTGTTGATTTCATTTATAAACAGAGAAGAAGAATGAGCCTCGTACTTTTTTACTGATTCGGCGTTTGCTTCGTCCTGCAAATCATAGACTTTGAATACTAACTCACCACTAGACAGTTCAGTCCCAAAGTGGGTTTGTATTGTGTATTTTGTGGCATCCTCAGCATAAATACACCCATTGCATCGATTCGTTCTGTGAAAGTATACTACTTCCAACCAACTTGTTTTATCAGATGGGAATGGTTGTAGAGTAGCGTTTGCTTCAGTTGCCTGTGGTGTTGTTACTGGAGGTTCGAAGTCCATGGAATTTGAGCAAGCTAGTAATTCGAAAACCATGAGAACTAACAGTAATAATGCAAAAATGTGCGTTGTCTTACTAAACCGATTCATGCCATCCTCCCTCATAGCTATTCCTTTGCAAGTGCATTAGTAATATATCGGGTTATTTCCGCCTTGTCCGGTACCTTGCCAGAGACAACAAGTTCGTCATTGATCACTAAGCCCGGTGTCATCAAAATTGGATACTTCGTAATTTCCTTCATATCACTCACCTTTTCTACAGGTGCATCAACGCCCATCTCGCGTACTACTTGCTTAACAATATCCTCTAGTTTGTGGCATTTGGCACAACCAGGACCGAGTACTTTGATATTCATGATAACCTCCTTACAGGTTCAACTATTTCACAACTAAGCCAAAAGCAACCCCACTCATTGTGGCCATAACCACTACTAGTCCGACGTATGTCAGGGTCTTGTTCCAGCCCATAATGTTCCTGAGCACCAATATATTGGGTAGGCTGAGCGCCGGACCGGCCAAGAGCAATGCTAGCGCCGGGCCGTTTCCCATTCCGGCATCAATGAATGTTCGCAGGATGGGGACCTCGGTCAACGTAGCGAAGTAGAAAAGGGCTCCTACCACCGATGCCATCAGATTGGCCGTGAAACTATTGCCGCCGACGAGACGCTCCACCCACTCGTCGGGTAAAACGACGCCGATCACTCCGGCAGCGATGATTCCCCCCAGCAGCCAGGGAGCTATCATTTTAAAAAAGGACCATGTCGATTTCAGCCACTCGTCGATCATTTCCCGGCTGAACCAGCGCCGGAGAACTTCCTCAAGGACGACGGTAAAGAATACGGTAAATCCGATGGCCACCCAGTTCATCTCGATGCTGATGTCTGTTATCAGTTTCCATGTTTCATAGTCTTTTTCGGGATGGACCTTGAAACCCCAGGCTAACGAAACAAGGAATCCTACTTGGGCTGCGATGAAAACAATCGTCTGTTTGCCAGTGAGCCATGAATCAGTATCCAGTGAATCGAAGGCTTCTTGTGATTGTTCCTCATCATGAGTGCGGAATATTCTTGCCATCAGGTAACCGATGACGAGAGCGAAGATGATGGCTCCTATTACACGGCCCGTGCCAAGGTCATATCCGAGAATTCGTGCCGTCCATACGATGGCCAGCACGTTAATCGCCGGTCCGGAGTAGAGGAATGCTACGGCGGGTCCCAATCCTGCACCGATACGATAGATGCCAGCAAACAGGGGCAGCACTGTACAGGAACAGACACTCAG